>DAOUQH010000043.1 GCA_030625645.1 Flavobacteriia bacterium
TCACAGGGTGAATATCTCCATAACGGTTAGATTCACCCTGTGAGTTAGACTTGGTAAAACCATTCATTAGATAAATTTACTTGCTTTTTTTACTCTTTGTCTAAAAGTAGTTTTCTAACTTTCTCTACATCTTCAGCAGTATCTACTGGAATTGACTGATGTAAAGTAATAGCAACTTTAATTTTATTTCCATTTTCCAACCAACGTAATTGTTCTAATTTTTCGGATTTTTCTAAGGAAGTTTCTTCTAAATTAGCAAATTCTTCTAATGTTTTTGGTTTAAAACCATACATCCCAACATGCTTATAAAAAGTGTTAATATTAGTCCAATTTTTTAAATTTTTATCCCTTACAAATGGTATTATTGAACGACTAAAGTACAAAGCATCCATATTTTTATCAAAAGTTACAAAAACTCCTGAGTCAAGATCCTCCCCCACTTTAGTAGGAATTACTAATGTAGCCATTTTGGTATCAGGAATCTCAAAACAAGAAATTAAAGAAGTAATTTGATCGGATACTAAGAGAGGTTCATCCCCCTGAATATTTAAAACTACATCAAAATTAATATTATTTTGCTTTGTGTAAATCTGATAAGCCTCTAAACAACGATTCGTACCGGTAGAATGACCTGAAGAGGTCATTACTACATTTCCTCCAAAATCTTTTACTACTTTTTCAATGCGTTTATCATCTGTAGCAACCAGAACATTTTTTAAAGATTTACTCGTTTGTTCATAAACTCGTTGTATCATAGTTTTACCCTTAAGATCAACCAAAGGTTTTCCTTCTAATCGTGTTGAACCATAACGAGCAGGTATAATTCCAATAACATTATTCATCTTTAAAATATTTTTGTAAATATAAGTCTTATTTGTGATTTATTAATACCTGTTTTATCAAGATTAATTACCATATCCTTAGTCCAAAATATATTTTTCTTAAAACTAACATTCGTCATGATTTACCATTTTTATTAGCATTAATTTTACTCATTGCAAGGAAATTTAATTCATTTAATTATGAAGAAACTTGAACTAAATAACTATAATTCAGATAATAACGATTCAATAAAACATTTAGGTTTTATTTCAAAAATTACCGAAACCTCTACAACTGTATCCTTAAAAGAAAATATAAATTGTTCCTCATGTAAAGCGAAATCTGCATGTGGAGTTTCTGAAGAAGAAACCAAAGAAATTGAGATTTTTTCTACCAATCCATCTTTTTCAATTAATGAGCCCGTTACTGTTGTTTTAGAAAAAAAATTAGGATTGAAAGCCGTGTTTTGGGCTTATTTTTTCCCATTTATATTAATACTTACTGTATTGATAATTTCTTCAATATTTTTTAAAGAATGGATTGCCGGCTTATTATCAATCTTTGTTTTAATTCCTTATTATTTAATACTCTATTTTTCGAAAGATTCATTTAAGAAAACATTTAACCTTTCTATTTTAAAGCATAGTTACCAATGACAGACTCGGTTTTACATAGTGTTTTACTACTTACATCATTAGGTGTAATTGCTGCAATAGTTTTGTATGTTGTTTCCAAAAAGTTTTATGTTTATGAAAATCCCCTAATTACAGATGTTGAAGATTTGTTACCAGCAGCCAATTGTGCTGGCTGTGGATCACCGGGATGTAGGTCTTTTGCCGAAAAATTAGTTAATACTGAGGATATATCCAATCTTTTTTGCCCTGTTGGCGGAAATGATGTAATGAAATCAATTGCCGAATTACTCGGTAAAGAAGTTATTGAAAAAGATCCTACTGTGGCAGTTCTTCTTTGTCAAGGTAGTTGTGATATGCGACCAAAAACCACGCAGTTTCAAGGTCCTGACTCTTGTGCTATTTCAGCATTGGTTTTTAGTGGGGAAACCGACTGTCAATATGGTTGTTTAGGTAAAGGTGATTGTGTTGAAGCATGCTTATTTGATGCTATGTATATGGATAAAGATACCGGCTTACCTATTATAATAACTGATAAATGTACTTCGTGTGGCGCATGTGTTGAAGCCTGTCCGAAAAATATTATTGAAATGCGGCCTAAAAATAAACGAGATTTGAAGATTTTTGTAGGTTGCATGAATGAGGACAAAGGTGGCATTGCAAAAAAAGCTTGTAATGTTGCTTGTATAGGTTGCTCGAAATGTTTTGATATTTGTCCTAAAGGCGCCATAACTATGGCAAATAATTTAGCCTATATTGATCCATACTTATGTACGTTATGTAGAAAATGTGTTGATATATGCCCTACTAATTCAATCATTGAAACTAATTTTCCTCCAAAAAAAGTAAAAGCAAATGTTAAACCTGTAAAAATTAAAACTGATGCTTAAAACATTTCCAAAAGGTGGAATTCATCCCCATGAAAATAAAATTACATCAGCTAAAGCAATAAAAAAATTGCCTTTACCAAAAACAGTTTATGTACCAATTTCACAACATATTGGTATTCCTTCAGAGATTATTGTTGAAAGAAAAGAAAAAGTATCAATCGGGCAAGTAATTGCTAAATCAGGTGGTTATGTTTCATCAAATATTCATTCGCCCGTTGCAGGAACTGTTACAAAGCTCGATAAATTAATTGATAGTAGTGGTTACAAAAAACAATGTATTGTTATTAGAACCGACTTCAAAGATCAGTCAAATTTTGAAATAATTGATACCCCATTACAAACTGAAATCAAACTATCTGAAACCGAAATTTTACAACATATAACAGATTACGGTATTGTAGGATTAGGTGGGGCTACTTTCCCTTCACATGTTAAATTAAATATCAAAAAGGATAAGATTATTGACTATTTGATTATCAATGGTGTAGAATGCGAACCCTATCTAACTGCTGACCATAGATTGATGCTTGAAAAAGCAGAAGAAATTATTGTTGGAATTGAAATTTTAATGTTTGCATTGCATATTGATAAAATAATTATTGGTATTGAAAATAACAAGAAAAACGCAATAGATAATTTTAAAAAATTAACAACAAATAACAACAAAATTAAAGTTGCTGCCTTAAAGATTAAATATCCTCAAGGCAGTGAAAAACAATTGGTAAAATCTCTTCTTAAAAGGGAAGTGCCAAAAAATGGTTTACCACTTGATGTTGGTGTAATTGTACATAATGTAGGTACTATTTTCGCAATTTATGAAGCCGTTCAATATAACAAACCTTTAATTGAACGTGTAGTAACGGTTACAGGGAAGAAAGTAAAAAATCCTTCCAATTTTTGGGTAAAGATTGGAACACCTGTTAAAGATCTGATAGATGAAGTTGGTGGCTTACCAGAAGATACTCGTAAAATTATAAATGGAGGTCCAATGATGGGAAAAGCTATTAAAAATACCGATGTTCCAATTACAAAAGGTACATCAGGTATTTTAGTTATTTCTGAAGATGAAGCTGAAAGAAAAAGATCTAAAAATTGTATTCGCTGTGGTCAATGTGTTTTTGTTTGTCCTATGGGCTTAGAACCTCATTTACTAATGAATTTAACCGAAAAGAGAATGTATGAAAAAGCTTTTAATGAAGATATCATGACTTGCATTGAATGTGGTTCGTGTAGCTATGTTTGTCCGTCACATCGACCATTATTAGATTATATCCGATTTGGGAAAAGTATTATTAAAAAACTTGAAACAGATAAAAATTAAACATGAATAATCAACCAATTATCATATCAGCTTCACCTCATGTACATTCAAGTAGGACCTCAAAAAAATTAATGTATGATGTGGTTATTGCATTAATTCCGGCATTTTTAGTTTCATTATATGTTTTCGGAATAAGTGCTTTGATCGTTACTTCAATAGCAGTAATTTCTTGTTTAGTATTTGAGTTTTTAATTCAGAAATATTTATTAAAAACCGAAATAACCATAAGTGATGGTTCTGCATTAATTACCGGAATATTATTGGCATTTAATTTACCTTCAAATCTACCAATTTGGATGATTATTGTTGGTAGTTTGGTAGCAATTGCAGTTGCAAAATCTTCATTTGGCGGACTCGGTTTTAACATATTTAATCCGGCATTAGTAGGAAGAGTCTTTCTATTAATCTCTTTTCCGGTACAAATGACGATGTGGCCTACTGCAGTTGAAAATAATACAGCTATTGCTGATGCAGTTACAGGAGCTACACCATTAGAAATTATTAAAGAAGGGCTTATGTATGGAGAAACAATGACCGAATTAACTTCAAAAATTCCATCAAATATTGATCTCTTTTTAGGAATAACAGGAGGTTCTCTAGGTGAAATGTCTGCAATTGCCTTGATTTTAGGAGGATTATTCCTAATTATTAGAAAGGTTATTACATGGCATATTCCAACTATCATGCTTATAACTATAGCCATAATTACCGGTATTTTTTGGTTGGTAAATCCTGAAAAAAATGCAAATCCGCTGATTCATATTCTCTCTGGTGGGGTATTATTAGGTGCATTTTTTATGGCTACCGATTTGGTTACAAGTCCAATGACAAAAAAAGGAA
Source organism: Flavobacteriia bacterium (assembly GCA_030625645.1). Taxonomy (GTDB): domain Bacteria; phylum Bacteroidota; class Bacteroidia; order Flavobacteriales; family Flavobacteriaceae; genus Namhaeicola. Next base: position 4,506 of record DAOUQH010000043.1, read on the forward strand.
TGGTGATTTTTGCTATTGGTATAGGAGTTATAACCGTAGTTATACGAAAATTTGGGGCTTATCCCGAAGGAGTTTCATTTGCAATTTTAATAATGAATGCTTTTGTCCCTCTAATAAATACTTACTTTAAACCTCGTCGTTTTGGTTCAAAAATTAAATCAAAAATAGTATAGTTATGAGTAAAAAAGAATCCACATTTATAAATATGCTATTGTCTCTTTTGATAATAACTTTGGTTGCAGGCTTTTCTCTGGGATTTGTAAATGACATAACAAAAGGGCCAAAAGCCAAAGCCAAACTAGAAAAAAAGATAAAAGCACTAAAATTGGTTTTACCACATTTTAACAATAATCCTGTTAATGATTTAAAACTTATAAAATCAGAAAAAGCAAAAGATAGTGTTGAGATATATCCTGCTTACGATAATAATGAATTTGTAGGTACAGCTATTATCGGCTCGACCGAAAAAGGTTTTAGCGGATTAATTAAAATTATGGTAGGTTTTATTCCAGATGGCACAATTAAAAATATAGTTGTACTCGAGCATAAAGAAACACCGGGTTTAGGAACAAAAATGAAAGATAAAAAATTTATAAATCAGTTTAAAAATAAAAGTCCTTCAACAAGTAATTTAAAAGTGACCAAAGATGGAGGTGAAATTGATGCTTTAACTGGTGCCACCATAACTTCAAGAGCCTTTTGTGAATCTGTACAAATGGCTTATGATGAATTTGAAAAAAATCAAGATTTGCTTAAAGAAATTAAAAATTAAAAATCATGTCAGATTCAATAGATCAAAAACAAAATTTTTTAAAAGGAATTGTTAAGGAAAATCCTGTTTTTGTGATGCTTTTAGGTATGTGCCCAACTTTAGGAGTTACTTCTTCGGCATTTAACGGTTTAGGAATGGGTATCGCCACATTATTTGTTTTATTAATGTCAAATATTGTGGTATCACTTATTAAATCACAAATACCTAGTAAAGTTAGAATTCCGGCATTTATCATAATTATAGCATCATTTGTAACCATTGTAGAAATGGTTTTAGAAGCATACATTCCTTTTTTATATGAGCAACTAGGAATTTTCATTCCCTTAATCGTAGTAAATTGTTTGATCTTAGGAAGAGCTGAAGCTTTTGCTTCAAAAAACAACCTATTATCCTCAACAATAGATGCATTAGGAATGGGAGTTGGGTTTGTAATAGCATTAACTATTTTGGGTGCAACAAGAGAAATATTAGGTAGTGGAAGTTTATTTGAAATAAAATTTGTTCCAGAAAATGCAAATACTTTTATATTATTTATACTACCACCAGGAGCTTTTATTGCTTTAGCTTATTTAGCAGTAATATTTAATAAAATTTCAATCAAAATAACCTAACAATGGAATATATTATCATTTTAATAGCGGCTGTTTTTGTAAACAATATTGTATTATCACAATTTTTAGGTATCTGTCCATTTTTTGGAGTTTCTAGTAAAGTATCAACTTCAGTTGGCATGTCTGGTGCCGTATTGTTTGTAATGACAATTGCAACTATGGTGACTTATTTACTGCATCAATATGTTTTAGTTCCGGCAGGATTAGACTATCTACGCACCATAACTTTTATCATGGTAATTGCCGCTTTGGTACAAATGGTAGAAATTATCTTAAAAAAGGTAAGCCCGCCACTATATCAAGCATTAGGAGTTTTTTTACCCTTAATTACAACTAATTGTGCTGTATTAGGTGTTGCAATTTTAGCCTTAGGCTTAGAAAATGTTAGCTTATTAAAGGCTGTATTCTTTGCGATAGCAAACTCTATCGGATTTTCATTAGCACTCATCATTTTTGCAAGTATTCGTGAACATTTAGAATTAGCAGATATTCCGGAAGGCATGAAAGGTGTTCCTATCAATTTACTTATTGCTGGATTACTATCATTAGCTTTTCTAGGATTTACAGGTTTAGTATAATAATATATTATCAAATACTTATAAATTTTTGAGATAAAAACTGAATTCCAGTATATTAAAGTGTGTTTTTGCTTAAATTACCTTAAAATTGAAGTCTTAAATTAAAATAAACTCAGTATCTTTGCAAACTTAAATTAATAATCAAGGTCGAGTACCTTAAAAATTAACAAAAATGCCAGTAAAAATTAGATTACAAAGACACGGTAAAAAAGGAAAACCTTTTTATTGGATCGTAGCTGCTGATGCACGTTCAAAACGTGACGGTAAAATGCTAGAGAAACTAGGAACTTACAACCCAAACACCAACCCTGCATCTATCGATTTAAACATTGATGATACAGTAAAATGGTTACAAGATGGTGCACAACCAACAGATACTGCAAAATCAATTTTGAGTTACAAAGGTGCAATGTTGAAAAATCATTTAGTAGGTGGCATCAGAAAAGGCGCTTTAACCGAAGAGCAAGCAGAAGAAAAATTCACAGCTTGGTTAGAAGAAAAAGAAGCTAAAATTGAAGCTAAAAAATCAAAATTAGCAAAAATTAAAGATGATGTTAAAGCTAAAATTTTAGAAGCTGAAAAAGAGATCAACGAAAAGCGTAAAGCTGCTGTTGAAGAAGCTGTAAATGAAAAAATTAAAGCTGAAGCTGATGCAAAAGCTGCCAAAGAGGCTGCTAATGCACCTAAAGTTGAAGAAGATGCTCCTCAAACTATTGAAGATGCAGCTGCTGAAGCAAAAGAAGAAGGTAAATAATTATATTATTTATTTTATAACTTTGAAACCTGATATTATTTATCAGGTTTTTTTGTTTTATAAATCAAATTATGTTAAAAAAGGATTGTTTTTATTTAGGAATTATTGCCAAAAAGTATAGCTTTAAAGGTGAACTCATTATTAAATTAGATACCGATGAACCGGATCTTTATCAAGATCTTGAATATGTATTAATTGAACAAAACAAGGTTTTGATTCCGTTTTTTATTGAAAAAAGCAATCTGCAAAAAGGGAATTCGCTTCGAGTTCAGTTCGAAGAAGTTAATGACGAAGCTGATGCAGATACACTTTTAAAAAAAGCGGTTTACCTGCCTTTAGAATTTTTACCAAAACTTACGGGAAATAAATTCTATTTTCACGAAGTTATTGGTTTTACTATAGAAGATATTAGGCTTGGAGATGTTGGTATAATTACATCAATTAACGACCATACAGCACAGGCTTTATTTGAAATTAAAAAAGGAGATGTTGAAATTCTCATTCCAATGATCGATGAGTTTATCAAAAAAATTGACAGAAAAAACAAAAAAGTTATCATGGAAACTCCGGAGGGACTTTTAGAAATGTATTTAGATTAAAAACTGGCTAAAAATATTACTGTAAATTTTATCACTTACTTATAATTCATGAGCTCAAAACCTTTTCAGTTTAAAGAATTTACAATAAAGCAAAACAAAACTGCCATGAAAATTGGTACAGATAGCGTTCTTCTAGGTGCTTGGGTTGACATAGATTTTTTACCTGAATCTATTTTGGATATTGGAACAGGAACAGGAATTATTTCTTTACAAATGGCACAACGCTCTGAGGCTGAAATCATCGATGCTTTAGAAATAGAACCAAATGCCTTTGAACAGGCAGTTGAAAATTTTGAAGATTCCAATTGGGAAGATCGCTTGTTTTGTTATCACACTTCCATTCAAGAATTTACAAATGAGATAGATGAAAAATACGATTTAATCATTTCCAATCCGCCATTTTTTAATTCTAAACACAAAGAAACTGAAAGTAACAGAGCTTTAGCTCGTCAAACAGAAAGTTTATCATTTCAAGACCTTCTTTCCGCTACAGCGAAATTATTATCTGAAACAGGAAATTGCGCATTTATTATTCCATTTAATGAAGAAGATAAATTCTTGAAAATAGCAAAAACCTACAAGCTATTTCCAATAAAAATTACAAGAGTAAAAGGAACTAAAACTACGCCAATTAAACGTAGTTTACTGCAATTTAGTTTTCAAAAATCAATACCAAAAATTAATGAATTGATTATAGAAATTGAACGACATATTTACACCGAAGATTATAAAAACTTAGTAAAAGAGTTCTATTTTAAGATGTAGCTACTTCTTTAACACCCAATCGCTTTCTCATAAAAATAATTGTCGCTCCTGAGATAAACATCAATAAGCCATATACTGCAGGAACAATTGAGTATTCAGCATTATTTAAAGCAATGGTTGCCAAAGTAATTGCCAAGGTTCCATTTTGAATTCCTGTTCCAATCGATATACTAATTGCTTGTGGTTTGGTGAGTTTAAACCCAATTGCCAATAAAAATCCAATAACCATAGTGGAAACGTTTAAAATAATTGATGGTATTCCTGCTTCGGCCAAGTAGTCCATAAATACATCTCTAATACTAAAAATAACTCCTATAATTACCAAAATAAAGATAATAGCAGAAGCAATATTCACAGGTTTTTCCATTCTGAGTGCGAAATTTTCAAATTTAGCTTTTATAAACATCCCTATACTTACTGGAAATAATACAATTGCAAACAGCTGTTTAATCATGGTTGCTCCATCAACAGATACCACCTGACTTTGGTCTGAAAAATGAGCTAAAGAAAATTGCACAATAATTGGTATAGTTATTATTGATAATAAGCTTGTTATTGCAGTTAATGAAACCGATAATGCCAGATCTCCTTTTGCCAAATGAGTTAAAATATTTGATGTAGCACCTCCAGGACTAGCAGCTAAAAGCATAACTCCTATGGCAATGGTTGGAGATAAATCCAAACTTGTTGCTATTAAATAGCCAACTAATGGTAAAATAATTACCTGGCTGAAAAGACCAATAAAAACCGCTTTAGGATAAATTAATACTTGCTTAAAATCTTTTAATGTTAGTGACAATCCCATTCCGAACATGATAATCATCAATGATACGGCTAGAATAATTCCAAGAGTTGAAGTCATAGTTTTAAGTTATAATAAATTAAATTTACAATTCGAATATACCCAAAATTACCTAACCATCAAATACTAATACTTAATAATAATAAATTGAAATCATTTAGGCATTTACTAATTAATTCCCTCATTCATTAGAAACAGCTAATAGCCCAATTTTGTCCTTACTCTATTTAAAACTTCATCAGCAACTTTATTAGCTTTTTTAGCACCAATTTCTAGAGCCTTATCTATTTCCTGAAGGTTATCCATATAGTAATTATACAACTCACGCTCTTTTGCATATTTATCAATAATTAGCTCATAAAATGCTTGTTTTGCATGACCATAACCATAATTTCCTGCTAAATATTTGGCTCTCATTTCTTCAGTTTGTTCTTTGGAAGCTACCAATTTATAGAGTGCAAATAAATTACAAGTATCTGGGTTCTTTGGATCTTCCAACGGTGTCGAGTCAGTTTTTATTTTCATGATTTGCTTACGCAATTGTTTATCCAATAAGAAAATATCAATAATATTCCCTTTAGATTTACTCATTTTTTCACCATCAGTTCCAGGAACATACATAGAACTTTCTTGAATTTTAGCCTCAGGCGGGACTAAAGTATCTCCCATTTGATGATTAAACCTATTGGCAACATCTCGGCTCATTTCTAAATGCTGTAATTGATCTTTTCCTACAGGAACTACATCTGCATCATACAATAAAATATCGGCTGCCATAAGCATCGGGTAAGAAAATAATCCGGAATTTACATCTTGCAATCTATCCGATTTATCCTTAAAACTATGCGCTAAAGTAAGTCGTTGATATGGATAAAAACAACTTAAGTACCAAGACAATTCAGTTACTTGCGGCACATCACTCTGACGATAAAATACAGTTTTTTCTACATCTAAACCAAAAGCCAACCAAGTTGCAGCTGTACTATAAGTATTTTGTTTTAAAACTTCGGCATCCTTTATTTGTGTTAGAGAATGTAAATTAGCAATAAACAAAAATGATTCTTCTTTTGAATTCTTCGACATTTCTATTGCTGGAATTATCGCTCCTAAAAGATTTCCTAAATGTGGCGTTCCGGTACTTTGTACTCCTGTAAGTATTCTTGACATAAAGCCTATAATTTTATTAGATGCAAAAATAGTAGGATTTTCTATTCAAGAAAGAATTTATTGATGAAATTATAATCTTTAATCTCAAAATTTACCTAATGAATAAAAATTCGAAAATTCAAATCCATTTTTTTGTCTATTTTTGAACTCATGAATTTAATAAAAAATACTTTTATACTAATTTGGCGATTGTGGCTTTACATTTGGTCTATAAGTACCATAATTCTTTTTTTTCCAATATTAGTTGTAGTTATATCTAAAGAAAGTTGGTATCCAATTTTTTACAAGATTGCACATTATTGGGCAAAAGCTACCTTATTTGTAATGGGCTTTTCTCCAAAAATTGCTTCTGAAGAAAAAACTAATCCAAACAAAAGTTATATTTTTAGTCCAAATCATACATCTATGATAGATGTGTTTTTGATTTTGGCAATTACCAAAAATCCTTTTGTTTTTATAGGAAAGAAGGAATTGGTCAATATTCCAATTTTTGGATATCTCTACAAGCGCACCTGTATTTTGGTTGATAGAGAAGATGAAAAAAGTAGAAGTCTTGCTTTTATAGAAGCTCAAAAAAGACTTAAAAAAGGCTTGAGTATTTGTATTTTTCCTGAAGGAAAAGTTCCTGATGATGAAAGTATTATTTTAGATGAATTTAGAAGCGGTGCTTTCAGATTAGCAATTGAATTTCAAATTCCAATTGTTCCTCACACTTTTTACGATTGCAAAAAGAGATTTTCATATACATTTTTTAGTGGAAGTCCTGGTCCTTTAAGAGTTAAAGTTCACGAACATTTACAAACAGAGGGCTTAACACTTGCTGATAAAAATTTTCTAAAAAATAAAACTTATCATATTATTTATGAAGATCTTATCACAGATCTAGCTAAAGTACAGCTATTGAGAGTTGAAAAATAACACAATGTCATATCAAGCCAAATACTACGACCCAAAAGAAGAAAGAATCAATATAATTACACATGCTATAGGTTTAATTTTAAGTATTGTTGCATTGGTGCTTTTGGTTGTTTATTCATCACTTTATGGAGATGCATGGCATATAACCAGTTTTGCAATTTTTGGTGCAAGTATGATTGTTTTGTATTCTGCTTCAACAGCATATCACTATTCAAAAAACCCTAAAATTAGAAACCGATTAAATATTTTTGACCATGCTGCCATTTATGTTTTAATTGCAGGAACTTATACACCCTTTGCTCTTGTTATTTTAAAAGGCTGGGTTGGTTGGACAATATTTGGAATTTCATGGGGTTTGGCAATTGTTGGCATTGTATTAAAATTATTTTTTACAGGAAAATATGATAAAATATCAACTGCTGCCTACGTATTAATGGGGTGGATGATTATTTTTGCAATCAAACCACTAATTGAAAATTTTTCTTCAGAAGGTTTATATTGGTTATTAGTAGGAGGAGTTTTCTATACAGTTGGTGCAATTTTATATAGTATTAAGAGAATAAAATACACCCATGCTATTTTTCATATTTTTGTTTTATTAGGAAGTTTTTCACACTTTATTTCTGTATTTTTCTACGTTTTACCTTCTGAAGCAGCTTCTTAAAAATTTATTCAAGCTTCTTTATGATGCAAAAACCTAGTTAAGTTAATTGAAAGGTCTAGTAGAATAATCTTGGCATTACCATTTCTTTCAATATGATATATTGCATCATTCAAAGCAATTGTAATATTTTCAATATTTGTTCCATGAACAAATGGTGCAAATTTATTTAGATCAAAATTTTCAGTCTGTGGTTCTAAGAACACCAAGTCATTAGCTTTATAATTAAGCATTAATGCCTGACGAAAAAACTGCATACAATATTGTAAGAAACGCTTTTGTGTTTCCCTTCCGGTTTTAGCAATTTCATCACTCCATCCGATTAAATCCTGAATTACAGATGCATCTCCTTTTGCCTTAAAAGCAGCTCTGACCCAAAAAATAAACCATTTTTCAAAAACCAAATCATTAGCATCTTCTTGTAATAAATGTAGTGCTTTATTATAATTTCCATCTACTCTGTGGGCAATCTTTGCAGCAAGTCTATCTTCGGTATTTTCAAATTTAATCAAAGCATTTTCAATATCGTGTTCACTTAATCTTTTAAATTGTAAAAGTTGACAACGAGATAAAATTGTATTGATTATTTGTTCTTCATTTTCAGTAATTAAAATTAAAACTGTATTTTTAGGTGGCTCTTCAATTAATTTTAATAATTTATTTGACGCAGAAATATTCATCTTTTCTGCCATCCAAATAATCATCACTTTAGCTCCACCTTCATAAGATTTTAAAATCAATTTCTTAACAATTTTCTCTGCTTCATCAACCCCAATCTGTCCTTGTTTATTTTCAATCCCGAGGCGTTGATACCAATTATACAAACTTCCATAAGGTGAAACTTTGATAAATTCTCTCCATTCATCCAAAAAAAGATCACTTACTGGATTTTTTTTTACTTTATCATTCCCTGCAACAGGAAATACAAAATGTAAATCTGGATGAGCTAAATTCTCACACTTAGAATTACACAAATGATTTCCAGTATTATTTTCACCTTCAAAATTATTGCATAAAATATATTGTGCATAAGCGATAGCCATAGATAAACCCCCACTACCTTGTGGCGCTACAAACAATTGTGCATGAGGAGTTCTACCGTTTTCAACACTTTGAATTAGGTGTTTTTTAATATTTTCCTGACCGATGATATCTTTAAAAAGCATATAGCAAAGAAAAGATTTTTTTATTTAAAATAATCAAAAACTAAAATGATAAATTGAATTATTATTTATAAACATAATCTAGTCTTCTATTTGAATTTTTATTCAGAAATAATTTCATCTAAAAACATTACTTTTGCCGAAGCTAAAAAAAATCAAAAAAATAATTTCAATAAATGGTAATAATTACTTTACAACGAAAAAAGTGTATTGGCTGTAATTACTGTGTAGAGATGGCACCTAAACAATTTCAAATGTCTAAAAAAGACGGAAAATCTGTTTTGATAAAATCTGTTGATAGAAAAGGGTTTCATACCTTAAAATCTATAGATAACACTATTTATGAAGATAATATTAAAGCAAAAGAAGCTTGTCCTGCTAAGATAATAAGCGTAAAGATTAAATAATTTTTACATCAGTTATTCAAAATTACTCTGTGTAACTTTCTGAATTTATTAGATAATGTTTTTCAAAACCAAAATTGTTTGAGTATATTTACCTTTTTAAAAAAATAACTAATTTCACATCGGTGTTTTAGCGTTTTAATTAATGATAAATGATGTATTTCGAGAGTAAATAATACTCAAATAAACACAAAAACAACCGATTCAAAATATATAAATATTCATGAGCTGTACAAATTGCTCTTCATCTATAAATGGAATTCCAAGTGGCTGTAAAAGTAATGGCAATTGTGATTCAGGCAATTGCGGTAAATTAACCGTTTTTGATTGGCTATCAAATATGTCATTACCTGCAAATCAAAAGAAATTTGACATTGCTGAGGTTCGTTTTAAAAATGGCAGAAAAGGATTCTATAAAAATACCCTAGATCTTCCCATTACAATGGGGGATATTATTGCTGTAGAAACTTCTCCAGGCCATGATATTGGTATCATTTCTCTAACCGGCGAACTGGTAAAAGTGCAAATGCACAAAAAAAATGTCAAACTCGATTCAGAACATATCTTTCAAATTTATCGAAAAGCAAGCCAAAAAGATATTGATATTTGGAAAGCTGCAAGAGATAAAGAACCCGAAGTACAAAGAAAAGCGAGGTTGATTATTAAGCGTCTTGGCCTTAAAATGAAATTATCGGACATTGAGTATCAAGGTGATGGGAATAAAGCTACTTTTTATTATACTGCAGATGAAAGAGTTGATTTTAGGCAACTAATTAGAGAATTGGCAGGTACATTTAGCCTTCGTGTAGAAATGAAACAAGTTGGACTTCGACAAGAGGCTGCTCGCCTAGGTGGGATAGGATCTTGTGGTAGAGAATTATGTTGTTCAACTTGGTTAACTGATTTTAGATCGGTAAGTACATCAGCGGCTCGTTACCAACAACTCTCACTAAATCCTTTAAAACTTGCCGGACAATGTGGTAAATTAAAATGTTGCTTGAATTATGAATTAGATTCTTATCAAGATGCTTTAAAAAATTTCCCTAAAACAGACACAGCACTAAAAACCGAAAAAGGAATTGCATTTTTCCAAAAAATGGATATTTTTAAAGGTTATCTTTGGTATGCATATAAAGAAAACCCTATGCAATGGCATAGACTGACAATTGAACAAACTAACGAGATCTTAAGCTTAAATAAGCAAAATAAACCTGTAACAAGCTTGGAAGAGTATAGTTTAGAATTAGAATTAGAAACTATAGAAGAATCAAAATTCAAGGATGTTGTTGGTCAGGATAGCTTAACACGTTTTGATAAACCTAAACGTAAAAAGAAAAAAAGAAATAAAAATTACAATAAAAACAGAAGAAGAAATCCTCAAAATAAAAATAAATAAATATTTACATGCGTATTCATAATCTATTAAATTATAAATTTTACCCTCTTTTATTTATTGGTGTTTTTCTTAGCTTACAATCTTGTACAAAAGGTTCCTTTTTTAGTGATTATCAAAGTATCAATATTTCAAAATGGCATAAAGACTCTATTAAAAATTTCAGTTTTAATGTTTTAGATACTGTTTCAAAAAATAACATCTATGTAAATTTAAGAAATAATAAAGATTATAACTTTAGTAATATCTTTTTAATTGTAGGAATTGAATTCCCAAACAATTACAAATTTACTGATACATTAGAATATGAAATGACCGATGCTCATGGAAAATTTTTAGGTACTGGATTTTTAGATATTA
>DAOUQH010000056.1 GCA_030625645.1 Flavobacteriia bacterium
AAATTTAAAACTAGCAAGTTCGATTCATATTGATAGGGCACATTATAATAGAGGTCGTGGTTTGGTTGAATTTGAATTAAATGAAAAAGGTTTTGGTATTTTCCCCGAATTAAAAAACCATAAATTATTTGCTCAATATTACGATGGTCCAGTATTGGTTAAAAGTGATTCCATAGAAGGAAATTATATTGAATTAGGAAATTATGTAACTGATATTCATCCAGATAATTTTGCTCCTAAGGGAATTACTCCTGGTAAAACTTTTTTACTGAATCAAAATAAAGGAAAAGGTAAAATATTTTTAATAGCAGGACATCCGGAATCTACTCCAGGAATGCGCTGGATGGTCCCTAGAATGGCTCGATGGGTTAGTGGAGGTGAATTGGTAAGTTATAGTCAAAAGTGGGTTAAACCCGAAATAAATGATAAGGCAATAATTTTTGATAAAGCTCTTAAAAAAGAAGAGAAAAAGAATTATTGGATTTTGCTTGGTGAGGATTCGGGAGAACAAATCAAAGCAATGAAAACATTACATTCTTATCGCTCAAGACCTGCAGTAAGATGGAATATCGGACTGTTAAGAAGTGTTCACCCTAAAACAAGAACTATGGCAGCAAAATTATTAATGGAAACAGAGTATTCTGATGCTATTGGAGATTTAGAACAAGCCTTTAAGGTAGAAGAAGATACTGATGCTAAAAAAGCAATTAAAGAAGCATTAGATTTTTTAAAGAATAAATAGAAATATATTTTTTGATTTTTATTCACGGGGTCATTATTTCCCAATGAAAATAATGACCCCGTGAATTATAAGCACAATGATTATTTAACAAAATAAAAAACTCCAAAGCTAATAGCTTTGGAGTTTTCTAAAATATCATTTTCTTTTGTAATAACTAAGACTTAGTATTTAACTATTTAAAGCTTCAGCACCACCAACAATTTCAAGAATTTCATTAGTAATTGCAGACTGACGAGCTTTGTTGTATTGTAATAATAATTCGTCTCTTAATTCGGTAGCATTATCCGTTGCTTTGTGCATAGCAGTCATACGAGCACCGTGTTCTGCAGCAAAAGAATCACGAACAGCTTTGTATAATTGCGTTTTTAATGATTTAGGAATCAATTCTTTTACAATCTCCTCTTTTGAAGGTTCAAATATATAATCTACGTTAATGCTATTATCAGTTTCAGGTGTAACAATAGGTAAGAATTGTTCTTCAGTTAAAATCTGAGTACCTGCATTTTTAAATTGATTATAGACAATCTCAATTTTATCAAAATTACCATTTTCAAATTGGTCCATCAAATCTTCTGCAATAACGGCAACATTTTCAAAAGTTAAATCATCAAATACATCATTTTGATTGCTATGAATTGTATAATTTTTTGAAAGTAAGTCATTACCTTTTTTACCTATCGTTAAAACAGATACTTCTTTATCGGAATATTTAGTTTCAATAATTTCATTTACATATTTTATAATCACTGAATTGAAACCGCCGCACAGACCTCTATTTGAAGTAATAGCAATAAGCAAAACTTTTTTTATTTCCCTTTCCTCTGTTAAAGGGCTACCATCATCCATTTCTAGTGTAGCACTTAAACTTTGCAATAACTCAGTAAGTTTATTTGAATAAGGGCGCATTTGGGTAATAGCATCCTGAGCTTTTTTCAACTTTGCAGCCGATACCATTTTCATGGCACTAGTAATCTGCATTGTTGAACCAATGGAGGATATTCTGTTACGTATTTCTTTTAAATTAGCCATATTTTGTTAGTATTGAGTAATGAGTTCAAAAGTATTGAGTAATGAAATTTTCATTCACTACTCAATTTTTGTATTCAATATCTATTTATATGTTGATGCAATTTCTAATGCAACTTTTTCTAATACTACAATTGCTTCATCAGTTAATTTACCTGCTTTTAAAGAACTAAGAATATTTGTATGTTTATTCTTTAAAAAATCTAGAAATGAATTTTCAAATTCTTTTACTTTTTCAACAGGAACTTCTTTTAATAAGTTTTTAGAACCCGCATAAATGATAGCAATTTGCTCTTCAACTGTAAAAGGTGTGTTTTGTGCTTGTTTTAAAATTTCAACATTACGTTGACCTTTTTCAATCACATTTAAAGTAGCTGCATCTAAATCAGAACCAAATTTAGAGAAAGCCTCCAATTCACGGAATTGAGCTTGATCTAATTTTAGAGTTCCTGCTACTTTTTTCATTGATTTAACCTGAGCATTACCACCAACACGAGATACTGAGATACCTACGTTAATTGCCGGACGAACACCTGCGTTAAACAAATCACCATCTAAAAATATTTGACCATCTGTAATTGAAATTACATTGGTTGGAATATAGGCAGAAACGTCACCTGCTTGTGTTTCAATAATTGGCAAAGCTGTTAAAGATCCACCACCTTTAATTTTTCCTTTTAATGAGTCAGGAATATCATTCATTTTTTGAGCAATTCCATCATCATTAATAACTTTTGCAGCTCTTTCTAATAATCTTGAGTGTAAATAAAATACATCCCCTGGATAAGCTTCACGCCCTGGTGGACGACGTAACAATAATGATACTTCACGGTATGCTACTGCTTGTTTTGATAGATCATCATAAACAATAAGTGCAGGACGACCTGTATCTCTAAAATATTCACCAATTGCAGCGCCAGCAAATGGTGCATAGAATTGCATTGGTGCAGCATATGAAGCATTTGCAGCAACAATTGTTGTATAAACTAGAGCTCCTTTTTCTTCTAAAATTGCAACTATATTAGCTACTGTTGATGCCTTCTGACCAATTGCAACATAAATACAATAAACTGGCTCACCAGCATCATAAAATTCTTTTTGATTTAAGATAGTATCAATAGCAATAGTAGTTTTACCTGTTTGACGGTCACCAATAATCAACTCACGTTGTCCTCTACCAACAGGAATCATTGCATCAATAGCTTTGATACCAGTTTGTAATGGTTCAGTTACTGGTTCACGAAAAATAACACCTGGAGCTTTACGCTCTAAAGGCATTTGAAAAGTTTCACCTTCAATAGGTCCCTTACCATCAATTGGTTGACCTAAAGTATTTACTACACGACCCAAAATTCCTTCTCCTACATCGATAGAAGCAATTTTATCAGTTCGTTTAACGGTAGATCCTTCTTTTATTGCAGTTGATTCACCTAGTAATAAAACACCTACATTATCTTCTTCTAAGTTAAGTACTATACCTTCAAGTCCGTCGTTAAATTGAACTAGTTCACCATATTGTACGTTTGCTAAACCGTAAACACGAGCAATACCGTCACCAATTTGTAAAACAGTTCCTACTTCATCTAATGAGGCTTTTCCCTCAAATCCTGTAAGTTGTTCTTTTAAGATTGCTGATACTTCAGCTGGTTTTATTGTTGCCATTTTAGTATTTATTATCTTAATATATTATTTAGAAATGGAATGATTATCTTCAAATTTTTCAAGCATAGTATTTAACATTCCTGATACACTTGAATCTAATTGTTTGTCGCCAACTCGTAAAATAAACCCACCTGTTATACTTGGATCTACAATATTGTTTAAAGAAATTTCTTTTCCAACAATACTTTTAACTTTGGTTAATATTTTTTCTTCTAATTCTTTTGTCAAAGGAATAGCAGTTGTAACTTGAGCTACTTCAACTCCTTTTAACTGGTCGAATAAAATATTGTACTCTTTAGTTACATCTTGTAATAACTCTAAGCGTTTATTTTCAATTAACAAATTGATTAATCTAAGTGAGATAGCATTAACTTTTGACTCAAATATTTTATTTAAAGCCTCTTTCTTAGATTCTGATTTTATGATTGGACTTTTTAACATTAGATCCAAATCTTTATTTTCAGAAATAGTAGATGCTATCAATAGCATATCATTATTGATATCTTCAGCTATATTTTTTTCTTTAGCAAGATCTAATGTAGCTTTTGCATAACGTAAAGCAGCTCTTGTTCCTCTCATTTTCTTAGTTTAAAGTTGCATCATCTAACATTTTGTCAATCAATTTGATTTGAGCATTTTTGTTAGATAATTCATCTTTTATTACTTTTTCTGCGATTTCTACTGATAATTCTGCTACTTGATTTTTTAAATCTGTAATAGCAGCTTGTTTTTCAGTTTCAATAGCAGCTTTTGCTTGTACAATAATCTTATCAGCTTGAGATTTTGCCTCATCTTTTGCTTCAGTAATCATCGTATCTTTCATTGAGCGAGCTTCTTTTAACATAACTTCTCTTTCAGCTCTAGCTTCTTTTAAGATTTTTTCATTGCTGGATTTTAATTCTGCCATTTCCTGACGGGCATTATCTGCTTCGTCTAAGGCATTTTTAATACCTTCTTCTCTTTCGTTAATAGCATCTAGAATTGGATTCCAGGCATATTTTCTTAATAGAAGTAACAATACAATAAATAATATTACTTGCCAGAAAAATAGTCCAAATGAAAAATCGTTAATTAACTTCTCCATAATTATTTATAATAATATTTGTTTAAATTTTAGAAACAATAGCTATAACCAACCGTTATAGCTATTGTTTTTCTTGTTATCCTGCAAATAATGCAGCAAACCCAATACCTTCAATAAGCGCTGCTGCAATTAACATTGCTGTTTGAATTTTACCAGAAGCCTCTGGTTGACGAGCGATAGCGTCCATTGCTGAACCACCAATTCTACCAATACCTAATCCAGCACCGATAACGATTAAACCTGCTCCTACAATAGTTGGAATTTCCATAATATATATATAATTAAAAATTAAACATTCAATTTATTAATGTGCTTCTTCATGATCATGTTCTTCAACAGCAAAACCAAAATAAAGTGCTGATAACATTGTGAAGATATAGGCTTGTAAAGCCGCTACTAAAAGTTCAAGAAGTGAAAGAGCAAAAGCTAAGAAAAATGATAAGCTACTGCCAATCCAATTTTGAAATATAAACATTAAACCAATAATACTCATTAATACAACGTGACCTGCCATAATATTAGCATACAAACGAATCATTAATGCAAAAGGTTTAATTAATACTCCTAATAATTCTATAGGAGCTAATATAATTTTCATTGGCCAAGGCACTCCTGGCATCCAGAAGATATGTTTCCAATAATTTTTATTTCCAGAAACTTGGGTTATCACAAAAGTTAATAATGCTAATGCAAAAGTAACAGCAATATTACCAGTTACATTTACTCCAAGTGGTGTAAGACCAAATAAATTTAAAAACCATACAAAAAAGAAGATAGTTAATAAATATGGCATGTATTTTTTATATTGTGGGTCACCGATATTTGGTTTTGCAATATCGTCACGAATGTATATAATAATTGGTTCGAAAAAGCGACCTACACCAGTAGCAATTGGACCTTTTCTAAATGATTTTGCAAGGCCTCCAAATAACAGAAGCATTAAAACACCCGTAACAATAATCATTACTACACTTTTAGTAATAGAAAAGTCAAGTGGTTTTGCATTAGTTGGATGATCGTGGGAATCTAATTCGATAGAGCCATTAATATCCGTTTTATAGATCTTATTGTGATATAATTTGTAGTAATTTCCATTATTTTCTGCAACTGTCTCTCCGTGATGAAATTTTGAAGAAGAAAAAAACTGTAGTCCATTATCCCATAAAATTATAGGTAAGGAAAAACCAGTACTTTTTCCTGTTTCACTGTCCGTATAAAAAGTAAAATCATGAGAGTCTAAAAGGTGATGTTGAATATCCTCTTTTATTTTTTCTTTTAAGCTCTTTTCTCCACTTTCATTTTCATGCTCATTATGTTGAGCAAATGAATTGAAGTTAAATAAAAATAATGTAACTGTCATTATGGTTACAAAAAACTTATGTTGCATAGTAAACAAATTAAATTGTCTTAAAAATTGCTGCAAATGTAATATTTTTATTTGGAAAGATTAAAGATAAAAAATATTAATTTTTTAGAAATTTAATAATACCTAAAGTCTCGAAAATCAAGCAAATGGCATAAGGAATGAAAAAAGAAGTAAATTCTAAAGTACTGCTATTACCATCTAATTTATAAGAAGGATTGAAAAAAATGAAAAAAACTATGAATTTTATCATACTTCCAAACATAAAGATAAAACCAAGCTGTTCTAAATATTTTTCTTTTAATAGAAAAAGACTGGTGTAAATTAGAATAGCCAAAGCAAAATTGACTAAATAGGCTTCAATTATTTTATTTTCAAAAAGAGGATAATCTAAATAATGTAAAAAGAAAATATGAACAAGAAAAGTAAAGACTAGACTTATTAATAGGATGGCTGTAAATTTGGTGATACTTGCCATTAATTCACTAATTATTGATGTTCTTTATTTGTCGCAATAAACTGTAAAATGAAATGGCTACACCAAAAAGAATCAATACAGTAGTATAAATATTATTTTCATTTGGATATTTTTCATCTAGCCACTTACCAAAATAAGCTGCTAGATAGATTGTAATACCCATTTGTAAACCAGCACCGGTTAATCGTATATACTTATTAAGCGGTTTTTTGGGTTCTTGATTCTTCATCATTCATTTTTTTTACAGCACCCTTCATGCTACATGTTGCATTAAAGTTAGCTCCTGGTTCAACCGAAAGTTTTCCTAAAATTACATCACCGTTTATAGTTGCATCTTCTTTTAATGAAAGTAATTGATCAACGATAAGTTTTCCTGAAAAAATACCTTCAATATCAGCATTAGTACATTCTATAGTGCCAATTACAGTACCTTCTTTACCAATTACAACTCTTCCTTTGGTTGTTATTGTTCCTTCAATTTTTCCATCTATCCTAAAATCACCATCAGATTTAATATCTCCTATTAATGAAGTGTTTATACCAATAATATTTCTTTCTCCAGTAAAATTCGAATTATTTTTTTTCTCGCTAAACATAATATTTATTTAAATTCCCTTATTTATTTTTTGTACTACTTAATATTTCTAATGCCCTTTTGGCATGTTCACTTTCAACAGTATTTGGAAAGTTGATGATAACAAAATCGAGTTGTTTTTTAAAAGCTTCTTCTCCTTCTGTCTTTATCAGAAGAAAAGCCTTTAGCAATTCGAATTTTGCCTCAACAATCGAACCTTCAAACTGTTCTTTTGCTTCGTTAATAGTAGAAAATGCATATTCATATTCGCCTTCTTCATAGCAAACAAATACATTTTCATAAATTTTTTCGGGGGAATTTTCTTGTTTGGTTTTGTCGATTACCTTTTTAGGATTATTGATAATTTGCGCATACCTGCTACTAGGATAATTAATAACGATATCATCCTTGTATTTATTGCTCAATACAGGATCAAAATTTTCATAACTTTTATAAAGTTGATATTTTACTGGTAAAACTAATTTAGGGTTTGGGTTTGAGTTTAAATATTTTTCAAAATTGATGGCAGCTAGATCATATTCTTTAAATTTTTCCTTATACAATAGTCCTAAGTTATAATAAGCATCATTTCTTAGATTACTAATACTATCGATTTGTGTTCCTTTAGGAATATCTTCCAAATAATAATTTACATCAAATTTTTTGTTGGCATCAACTACGGTAGTGAGCTTATCCATGTTAGATTCTGTAGAACTAACATTTCTATTGGAGATAATCCAGTTATCTTGCAAAGGTCTATTGCCGTATTTACGTTTAAATTCCTGAATTCCAAAACCAACAATTTGCACATTATAAAAGTAAAAAGTGCCATCTGTAACACCTTGTTTTGAACTTACATTATTAAACTCACCAAAGCCTGCAGTAGATTGTTGCTGATCTTCTAAAAATTTTAATTCTTCTTCTTTTCTTTGTAATTCAGCTACATAATTTTCAAAAAATAGTTTTTGATCACTTTCACTAAGTCCGGCAACATATAAAATACTATCATTTCTCTTTAATACATTTTCATAAAGTATAACATTTTCCAAACTTTCGTTTTTACGAAGTATTTTTCGCATACGTCTAGTGTTTGGATCTACATTTTTAATTTGCAAAACGCTATCATAATATGCGCCTGCTAGAGGGTATTTTGCCTGATCAAAATAAATATTACCTAAACCTTCATAAGCCAGACTTTTTTGATGTGGTTTTGAAGTGTTGTTCAATAATGAACTATCAAAAAACTGAGTGGCTAGTATTGTATCTTCTTTTTTTAATGCAATTAAGCCAGCCTGATAATATAATTCATCATAATAGGGTTTATTTTCTCTTTCTTCAATAAGTTCTCTTAAAGCAAAAATGATTGCCTGTGTGCTATCTTTATTCTGATAGTTTTTTGCACGTTCAAGTTGTGCGTGAATTTGGTACTTATGCGGAATTTTTTTCTGATACATCAATGCTTCAAAAGCCATATTAGATGAATCAATTTTACCTTCTTCTCTATAAATTTGCCCTAAAATAAATAAATTTCTGGCACCTTGATTTCTATCGACAAAATAGTAGGAAGCATTTTTTAAATTATCAATAACTTGCTGCGTACTATCTAGTTGTGTATAAGCCATCGCTAGAGAAGTATGTGCCTTTTCTAGAGTTTCATCAGGTAAATCTACATTTCTTGAAATTGTTTTTAAAGTTTCAATAGCAAGTTCTTCGTTTTGAAGTCTGATATGTGTTTTGGCCTTCCATATCTTAGTTTCATAATAAAGATTGGCATTTTGATAATTTTCTATAGAATAAGTAAATGCCTCAAGAGCAGGTACAAACCTTTGTGAATAATATCTCGATTTTCCCAATAATAAATAAGCATCATCAATTTGATTATTTCTTTCTAATCCATCGATAAGCATTGAATGTTTTTGAACAGCTTTAACAGCTTTTTCTTCCGACTTTTCAAAACCTTGTTTTACATCAGATTCTTTTGCTGCCTGACCAGGCATTTGAATTTCATCTTTAATTTCTATTGGTTCAATAGGTAAGCGTTCCCAATAATTATCTTCATAAGTTGCATCTAACGCCTCTTTTGCTTGATCAAAAGTAAGATTACCGTTGTACAAAACATTATATTTTGAAGATAGAGAATGTAAATTTCTATTAATAAGAGTATCCTTTTTAGTAGAACAACTACTTATTAATAATAGGTATGAGAATAGAAATAATAAAATGTATGAAACTTTTTTCAAAATAGTTATTTACCTTTTTTTAAAAACATAAAATTATTTAGAGGGCTGTAAAATTACAAAAATTTAAAAAAATTATGATGCTTTTAGGTAAAGTTTATATTCGGGGTATAGTTTACTCATTTCTTCTTTAAGTTTTTGGGGAATAACTGTTGTTAAAATATAAACAAAGAGGATAAATAAAGATAAGAAAAAAGAAGCGATAAGGAGCTCAATTGAATTTAATTTAAGTGTATCTTCAGGGTTTATATATCTTAGTAATTGAATGGGTATTTGTATTGAAATTAGAAATAAAAAACCAGATTGTTTAATTACTTCATCAATCATCCATTTTTTACCAGTTTCTTTAAACCTTTTGTTTAGCTCTGATTTATAACGGAAACCAAAAACTATCGGAATTATAAATATTATCCAAAATGCCGTTATTAAAATAGCTGTTTTATAAGCTGTAAGATTTAAGAATGAGAAAATAATAATGGTAATTAACAGAGTAATAATGATTTTTGGAGGTTTAAAATAATCTTTAAAAATTTGCCATAATAGTTTACGATAGCGTTTACTCACAGTATTACTTTTATCTTTAATTACATCTTGAAAACCAAAAACCCCAAACTTTTTAAAAGCTTTGTTTTTTGCTTGGTCAAAACTTAAATTAGGCTCTTTTTCCCAAATATCTTCAATATCATTGGCAAGATGATCTACCAGTTCGGTTTGCAGATCATACCATTCTACAAAATGTTGCCTTGTAAAAGTGTAGAGTTGTGTTATTTGCTGGTCTGTTAGTTTCATATAGATTGGAGCTCTTTATAAATTCTGGTATATTCTTTATGGGTTTTATAATAAACTTTAAAGCCACTATACATACCAATTAAATAAACAGGTAACGAAATGAGGAAAATTATACTTTGAGTTTGTTTAGGTATATCAAAAAAAGTATCCTTAATTGTAAATTGCATAACCGCATTGTACAATAAAAAAGAAAAATAAAAATAGAACATCGCAGATTCTAAATAAATTGATCTATTCTTTTTTATCCAAGTAATAATCTGAAATATGAGGGCTATAAATATTGGAAAAAAGGATATTAGAACACTTAATTTAAGAAATAATTTAGTATCTAATTTTCTAAAAAGCTGATAATAAATAAAAAACAGCAATATTAGAATTAATTTTTTTTTTATTGATTTAAAGAATTTTAAAATTTCATTATGGAAAAGTTTTCTATATTTTTTGTTGATGATTCTTCTTTTTTCTTTAAGAATATTTTCTAAAGAAGCATAAGTTCCAAACTCTTTTATTAAAAGGGTTTTTGTCAAATAGATTTGCTCTTGTTTTTCTAATTTACTCGCAAAATGATCAATTAATTCCAAACGGATATCCCAAAATTTAATTCCACCTTCGATTAAATAATCATCAATATATTTTATTTGATCTTTACTTAATTTCATCCTAAACTCAATTTTGGATTAACAATAGTCTGCATGGTTTTGATAAACTCTTCCAGTTCGGCAAGTTTGTTGGCAGTTTCTTTGGTGCCTTGTTCGGTAAGTTTATAGTATTTACGCATTCGGTTACCTATGTTAACAATTTCAACATCGAGCAATCCTTCGGCTTCCATTTTATGTAGGGCAGGGTAGAGAGCACCTTCGGTGATCTTCAACTCTCCCTTGGTAAGTTCTTTTACTTTTTGGGTAATTTCATAACCATACATTTTATCCTGCTCTTCAAGTAATTTTAAAATGATGGTTTGTAAGGATCCTTTGTATAGTTTTTGATTTGCCATAGTAAAATCGTTACGAATCAAATTAGTTTGACTTTTGTAACGGTTTTACAAACATACATAATATTCTTATACATAAGAATATTATGTATGTTGATTCATTATGCACTCTGTGAGTTTATTCTGTCAAACAGAAAAATAACTTTCCAACTCTTTTAAAGTTTCGGTTGAAGTTTTTAAATCTTTTACGATATCTCCTTTATCTAATACAACAATTCGTTCACAAACTTCAGTAACATGATTTAGGTCGTGACTTGATATTAAAATGGTCACATCGTTATTATCAGTCAGAGTTTTTAATGTTTTCTTTAATCTAATTTGAGTCGTTGGATCTAAATTTGCAAAAGGCTCATCTAATACAACAACTTCAGGGTTACCTATTAGCGCTGCTACTATACCTGCTTTTTTTTGATTTCCTTTAGAAAGGTCACGTAGGTATTTTTTCTTCCCTATAATTTCACCGTTAAAAATCTCTTCAAATTGAATTAAAAATGTATCAATATCTGCTTTGTTCATTCCACGAAGATCTCCAATAAAATAGAAATATTCTTCAGGAGTTAAATATCCAATCAAAAAACTTTCATCAATAAATGCAGCAGTAAAAGGTTTCCATGCTTCGCTTTTATTTACTTCAATATCATTATTTGTAATAACTCCGGTTGTAGGTTGAATAAGATCCAATAATAGATTAAAAAAGGTAGTTTTTCCTGCACCATTATTGCCAACCAATCCAAAGGTTTGACCTTTAGGAATTTCTAATGTTTCAATATTTAGTACAGTTTCTTTACCATATTTTTTGGTAAGATTAGTAGATTTTATCATGTTTTGTATTTTTAGGAGTTTAAAATTATTTTTTAATTATCTTGGTCAAAGGCATTAATCATTACATATTTAGAGGCTAAATATTTTTTTTCTATAAAGGTCATTATTCTTTGGTGAAATATAATTCCCAATCCTCCAAGAATAATCAATGTAGCTATTCCGGCTTCAAAGCCGATAAATTTATAAGGGATGTAAAAAATCAAAACAGGAAATAAAAGTAGAGGAATTCCAATAATCCATTGAACAGCACCTGTGCCTTGATAATTAAAAGCAGCTCGCTGACTCAGGTCGATCTTTTTTCGGTTAAATGATCCTCCAAAAAGGAGAACATGAGAATTTACACCAATATTATAAACCATTGCTGCAAAATGGATAAGTAAAATTTCCCATCCGAAATAAACATACGGAATACTTAGTACAAAAAGGAAAACAGCACTAATATTCATCAAAAGGAATTTTGATTTTAAATACTCTTTATATTTAATATTTTGACTCATTAATAATTTATAGTAACTGCTATCCCATGCAGGTATAAACTGACCAAAATTTATCATAAAGATTCCTGTTATAAATATTCCAACAAAAACAAACATCGGAACCATATCCTTATACTTTGGATTTGGATAAAAAATCAAACCATAAAGAAGCGCAATTATCATAATAAAAAGGGTTGATCTTGTGCGTTTATTACGCCAAATCATTTTTAGATCAAGCTGTAAAAAAGGCGCCATATCACCAAACCTTTTAGTCCAATTCATATCAGTTGTTGTGGCAATTTGAGATTTTGCTTTTAGCGATGAATCGACATATAATTTTTTCTTTAAATTATAAAAGTTGATATAATATAATGCACCCAAAATTAACAAGGGAACTAAAATTAAAAATGGGTCTGTAGTTATACTATACATTGCGTTTGAAAGCAGGGTAGAAAATGAAATTAAGCCAAAATAGTTTAATGCATATAAACCTGAAACAATCATTATAATTGGTAAAAATGCTAATTCTGTCTCGGCAGATTTACTTTCAATAATAAAATTTAAAAGATTAATGATTAGGGTAAAAATAATCATGGTA
>DAOUQH010000099.1 GCA_030625645.1 Flavobacteriia bacterium
CACCAATGTAGTCAATTTGGTAAAAAATGTACACCATCTAATCCTTTGGGAGCTCCTATGGTTTCGTCAGAGGGAGCATGTGCTGCATATTACCACTTTGCTGAAATATAGTTTTTATACTAATTTAATAGAATTATCTAAAATAAATGGAAAGAGAAAATTTAGGATTTGATACTATCAATTTAGGACATGGAAGTGGTGGTTTGATGACCAGAGAATTACTAGATAAGATTATTTTTAAAACGTTTAACAATCCTTACCTCAATCAAAAACACGATGGTTCTATTGTTAAATTTGATGGTGAAATAGCCATTTCAACAGATAGTTTTGTTATTTCTCCTATTTTTTTTAAAGGAGGTAATATTGGTGAGTTGGCTGTAAACGGAACTGTAAATGATGTTGCCATGTGTGGTGCAATTCCTAAATATTTATCGCTTGCTTTTATTGTTGAAGAAGGCTTACAAATTGATGATTTTATCAAAATAGTAAATTCTGTAAAAGCTGCAGCTGATAAAAGTGGAGTGTTAATTATTACTGGTGATACCAAGGTTGTTGAACGAGGCAAAGGAGATAAAATTTTCATCAATACAACGGGGTTTGGTGAAGTGCATACTAAAGCAAATATTTCAACAGATAACATCAAAGTTGGCGATAAAATAATTGTCAACGGATTTATTGCACAACACGGGATGGCAATTATGTCTCAACGTGAAGGTTTAGAATTTGAATCAACTATAGAAAGTGATACCACCAATGTTAATTATTTGGTAAGCGATTTGTTAGATAAATTTGGAGATAAAATTCACTTGTTTAGAGATCCTACGCGTGGAGGTTTGGCTAGTGTACTATCCGAAATAGCTGGTGATATTAATCAGGGAATTGAGATTTATGAAAATCAAATTCCTTTGGAAAAGCAAGTCGCTGCAGCTTGTGAAATATTGGGATTAGATCCACTATATGTTGCAAATGAAGGTGTTTTTTTATGTATAGTTGATGAAGCTATTGCTGATGAAGTTATGGAGCTAATGAAAAAAGATAAAAAAGGGAAAAATACTGCTTGTGTAGGTGAAATAACCAGCGAACATCGTAATAAAGTTGTGATGCATAGCTCTATTGGCGGAAAGCGAATTGTAAGTCCGTTAATTGGCGAACAATTACCAAGAATTTGCTAGGATTAATAAAGAAAAAATATTTTTAATATTTTTTCTTCTTACTACTTACTCTTTACTTCTTTTATCTTATAAAAATATCCAATAAATACCAATTATAATTGCAAAAAGTCCACCTGCCAATCTAATACCTTTTAAAAAATCTTCATTGTGTTCCTTTTTAGCCAAAGAAGCAATTTTTCCAATTACCAAAGCATAGATGGTCATGGCAAGAACTGTTCCTATAGCAAAACCAATAATATATTCACTGGCAGCTACAATTGTAGTAAACCCTAAAATTGGAATGAATAAAATAAAATGAGCTACACCTGCCAAACCGTGTAAAACTCCTACACTAAAAGATGTAAAATAGCTGTGTTTAATTTTATTACCATGTGTATGTTGGTGATTCTTTTCATTCTCATGTTGATGAGAATGTGTGTGTATCACCGGTGAATTATTACTGTGTACATGTAAATGTTTATGATTATTTTTTTTATTGAATATTTGGTAAAAAGCCCACAAACCAATAAAGATTAAAACAAAACCGACCAATTGTTCACTATAATTTGATATTTTTTCAATAGGAATAAATTCTTCAAATAGAATAAATAAAACTCCGATAAGGCTCATTCCAAATAAATGTCCTACTCCCCAAAATATACCTACTTTCCATGCTTTTTTTTTAGTTTCTATAGCAAATGGTGTAACTGCTGCTAAATGATCAGGACCAGTAATGACATGAAGCATAGCAGCTATTAATCCGGTAATTAAGGGAAATGTTATATCCATATCTTTTAAAAGAATTTATCCCAATTAGATATAGTAATTTTTAAAAATAATCCTAAAAAAATAAAGCTTACTATAAATTTTAAAGTGGTTGAAGCTAAAAACCCTAAAAATGAACCAAATGCAGCTTTAAAAGCTCTCGGAATATCTTTGCTATTATAAAGTAATTCACCAATTAATGCACCTAAAAATGCACCAATTACAAACCCTAATGGAATAGGAGAAATTAAACCAATGATTAAGCCTATTGTTGTTCCGATTGCCCCCCATTTGCTTCCTCCAAATTTTTTAGTTCCTATAGATGGAATGATATAATCTAATACCCAAATAATAATTGAAACGACTAAAGTTATTCCTAAAAAAGTGTAACTCATGGGTATTACACTAGTTAAATGTAGTAGCAATAAACCTACCCAACCAGTAAAAGGACCAGGAAGTACAGGTAAAAAAGACCCTATAATTCCTATAAAGGTAAAGATAAATCCGACAATAAGTAAAAATATATCCATGGGTAAAATTTAAAGCAAGATAAAAAAATGTTTTGGTTTGTTATAAGTTATTTTCGGTTTTGATTTAAACCAGAATGCAGAATTTAAAACTCAGAATAAATTTTTATCTTACTTCAATAAATGCTTCAGATTTTATAGGTAATCCTTCTGAAGTGATCCCTTGAAGTTCAATTCTGTAAGTGGTTGTTATATCTGCTGTATTGAAAGATATTTTGGCTTTACCTTCTTCGTTTAATTTAATGATTGGTTTCCAATAAATTGTTGAGCGGTAGTCAGGTTTACGATATTCAGGTTTTTCGTTTTTATAAATGGGCTCATAAAATTCTCTTGCCTTGTAATATCCAGAATGAACAAAACGTAAAATTTCATTTTTTTCAATAACATCAGACCTATTACTATATTTAATTGCTTCTTTTGTATCAGGAATATTAAATTTTTCAGAAGCAGATTTTGTATAAATAGCAATTACTCCATGATTTGCTACACCTCCATATATTGCTGCTCTAGAACCTTTTAAAACCTCAACAAAATCTATTTCTTCTGCTTGTAAATATCTAATAGATTCAAAATCAGTTATCATATTGTCTAAAACAAATAAAGGTTTTTCTGGCTCTCTAAATTCATAACCTGCTACTAAAAATGTTGTTCTACCTCTGAGAAGTATCTCGTTACCTTGTACTATTAATCCTGGTATTCTACTTTTTAAGACATCCATCAAATTACCAGGAGCTGCATACTTTAATTGCTTAGAACTTACAGTATGTGATGCTTCCGAATGTATAATGCCTAATTTCTTTTTTTTGATATCATTAATACTCTTTTTTTCTATTTTGACAGGTTTTAAAGTTACTTCATCAAGTTGAACAAAATTATTACCATCTTGATATATGCCTTCAAGTTGCATAGTTTTAGATCTTTCTAAATAGAGGTTTTTGTAATTTTCATTTGATTTATTTATTGAAGTTGATTTCAAGGTCACTTCTGGAGAAATAAACTTATCAAATTCAATATAATAATTCATTTTAAGTTTTTTTTGCTTCTTATTCAGTTTCTCATTATTACTTAAAGCTTTAATAATAATTGTTGTACTGTCAATAATATTATAATCTCCAAATGTAAAATGTCCATGATTAATTGTTTGAATACTATCAGAAAAGGTCATTCCCTTATTTTTTAATAAGAGTGTTACTTCATGTGATATTTTTTCTTGAGTGTTAAGGTTTTTTACAATTCCTTTAAAACTAATTCCTTTTTCAAGTTTATATTTAAATGCATTATCAATAGGAGTATTATGTAAAAAGCGCCTCCAGCCTTGTGTCATCATTAATATATCTAATACTTCTTTTCTTTGCGGATCTTTAGACATAAAATAATAACCCGGACTTTCTATTTCTCCTCTTAAATCAGAGTTTAAAAGTAAATACGATTTGATATCTAATGCATAATCATCAAGTTTAACAACTGACATATCGGTAATAGCCATAGATAAATTGGCTTGTTTAGTTTTTTGTAAATTTTTGTTTAAAGATAAATCTATTTCTACCAGTTCTCTTTTTTGGTATTTATTTTTAGAAAGGGTAATATTTACCTTTAGCTGTTCTTCTTCATTTTCCACAAAAATGAGTCGTTCACACCAAGGCTTTTCGTTTTTGTCAAGTATTGTTAATTGAACAATTCCTTGTTTAAAAATTGTTTTTGGGATATTTATTGTTGATATTTTTTCAAATCCAATTATTTTTGCTTTACCTACAGTCTTTTCATTTTGTTGTCCTATCAATATTAGGTTATTTACACCTTCATCAAGTAATGATTGTACAATTATTTGATAATGATTATCCATATCTTCAACTTTTATTGAGACTCCATTATTTAAAGCCTTTGGTAAATCATAATAATAATCTTGATTGTTGTATTTAATGTGTGCTTTATATATTTTACTTTTTTCAGGTGTAAAAACGAGCCTTCCTAAACCAAATTTAGAAGTTTTAAATTTGATTATTTCTTTTCCACTTTCATCTAAGATTGTACCGTCAATATGAATTCCTTTTCCATTTAGGTCAATTGCCTTAAACCCTAAACGATTTGGAAAAGTATTTACCATATTTCCTCCCTCAGGGAAAAATTGGACATCTATTTTTTCTTTTGATATTTTTTCTTCTGTTTTAAAGGTGGGAGAGTCTTCTTTTTCAATTTCATCTGAATTTAAGGAATACACATAAATACTTTTTTTGAAAAAATATTTATTATTATAGTTTCGCATAAAATTGGTGTACGCTCTAATATAATATTGACCAGAATTCAAATTATTTGATAATCGAAATTCACCATTGCCACCACCTTTATCAATTTTAATAAATCTGGTTTCCATGATTTCATTGTTTGGATTTATTAGATCTACATAAACTATTTTACTTAAAGCATTAGGTTGAAGTGTATTTGCATCAACCAAATAAACTTTAAACCAAATATCTTCACCAGAAGTATAATAAGGTTTGTCTAAGTGCAGGTATACCTTTTCTTTAATAGAATTGGTGTTAAAATATTGATTTTTGATTTGAGGTTTTTTTAAGGAAGAGTCTCTACTTGAAAAAGATGTTAATAGTAAAATTGAACTAACAAGAAATACTATAGAAAAAAGTTTGGTAGAAATTTTTTGCGAGCTTGAAGAAGTCTTTTTCATCACGTTTGAGGATTTAATAAATAATCTAATGGTAAGGTATCACCCATTCTTTGTTCACCCAAATCACCTCCAAATATAACTTTTTCAATTGGGAAGTGATTTCCAAAACTGTCAATATAAAAATCTTTTCCTAAACTTTTTATTGAGGAATTCTTTTCAAAATCATAAATTATATCGAACTTACCTTTTAACCTTACACTAACGTTATTGAGATTATACATAGGAGTAATTCTAATATATTTTTTTGGAATTACTTTTGTACCTTCAAAATAAATTTGATAACCTTCTGCTATCAATCTATTACTTGATAATGCCCTCATAAAGTGAAGTATAGATCCATAATAAGTTTCTTTTCGTATTTTTATTATGCTTGTAGAAGGGGTGTTTTGAAGTGACCTGAAAAAGTTATTTCCTGAATAAGAAACAAAATCTACATTTAAGTGCTTTTTGTTTTTACTTACATGTGAATATTTAACTTCAAAATGTTGTAACTCAACTGAAATAAGGTATTTTAAGTTTTCATTTTTTATATAAATTGGACCTTTTGTTATAGCAATTAATTTCTTTTTTTTACTATTATAGAATAGAATGATATCCTCTTCATTTGTAATACTGCATGATTTGCCATTTTTTGATTTTCCTAAATAATGCTTTTTAAATTCTTTTAACTTTAACTCTCTAGACCAATCATTATCACTCGACCAATCATCATCAGAAGATAAGACTACTTCATTTAAAACACTTCTTGATTCATAAAGATAGATGTTTAGTTTTTCTTCAATAGAATAGTTTTTTAATATTGATGTTTGGTAACCAATAAATGAAATTATAAGAGATGTTTTTAATTCTTTTTTATATTCAATGGAAAATTCCCCATTATAATTAGTTATAGTGCCAATAGCAGTATTGTCAAAAAAAACAGAAGCACCTTCCAAAGGTTTGTTGGTTTTTCCATCTAATACAATACCTGAAATTCTTTGAGAAAAAATAGTACTTATAAAAAATAAAAAAATAAATATTAATTCATTTTTAAATAGCAACATGTATTACATTTTTAAGATAAGATTAATAATATGGTTTTAGAATCTTTATTTTAAGGCATTACTAAAGTAGGCTATTTTTTTCATGAGACAAAATTTATAACTAAATAATTAGTTTAAACTAAAACTTTAGTTATATTTGTAATGTAAAACTAAAAACTTAGTTAAAAAATGGGAAAACAATTAACAAAAGCTGAAGAGCAGTTTATGCAAGTTTTGTGGAACTTGGAAGAAGCTTCGGTAAAAGAAATAATTGAACAGTTACCAGAGCCAAAACCAGCATATAACACAGTTTCAACTATCATTAGAATTTTAGAAACAAAAAAAATTGTTTCGCATAAAGCAAAAGGAAGAGGGTATATTTATTATCCATTAATTAAGAAAACGGACTATACCAACCAGAGTTTACACAAATTGGTTGATGGTTATTTTGGCGGATCATTTAAGAGTATGGTTTCGTTTTTCGTCAATAAAAATGATGTAGACTTAAAAGATTTGGAAAGTATTTTAAAAGAAATAGAGAATCAAAAAAAATAATATCATGGCAGATTATATAATTCAAGTTTTATTATTTCAAACTGTATTTTTAGCAGTTTACGATCTTATTTTGAAAAAGGAAACCTTTTTTCAATGGAATCGGGCTTATTTAATTTTGACTTCTGTTTTAGTTTATTTGATACCATTAATTAAATTTCAAACATTATCACAAAACATACCACAAGAGTATTTTGTGATGTTACCCGAAATAATGCTTTCACCCGCTACTTATATTGAAAAGCAAATGGATTGGTCAGCTTTATTGTTTACAGGTTTACGCTGGATTTTCTTTTTAGGGATATTTGTAGCAAGCATATTATTTATTTATAAAATCATTCAAATTTTCAAATTAATAAGTAAGAATAATAGCGAAAAGAAAGAGAATTATAGTTTGATATTATTACAAAAAAATAATACTGCTTTTTCATTTTTCAAATATATTTTTATTGGAAAAAGAGTACAACAAAAAGATCAAATAATTAAACATGAATTGGTACATGTAAAACAAAAACACAGTTTAGATCTATTGCTATTTGAAATTCAAAAAATTGCATTTTGGTTTAATCCTTACAGTTATCTATATCAGCAAAGAGTATCAGAAATTCATGAATTTATTGCCGATTCAAAATCGGTAAGTAAAGAAGATAAAATCTCTTATTTTCAAGACTTATTAGCCGAAGTTTTTCAAGTTGAAAAGTTTGCTTTTGTCAATGCCTTTCATAAAAAATCAATCATTAAAAAACGAATTATGATGTTAACAAAAAACAGTTCCAAAGAAAATTTAAAATTTAAGTATTTATTAATTATCCCTGTATTGATGGGAATGTTGATTTATACGTCGTGTGAAACTAATTCAAGTACGGGCATGGATGATACACAAAATGTTCAAAAGACTGATTATCAGAAAATAAAACTAAGAATTGATGTTGGAACCGTAAAGCCGGATGGAGAATTGGTTAGTTATAAGGATTTGACTAATGAAGAAAAATCGGTTATAAATACTCTTCCGGACAAAGATAAATTTCCTGAAGCAGAAATATATAGATTAAAAAATAATGAACTTTCATTTTATATTTATAAAGATTATAAAAAAGAACTTGGGGAAGGAAATGTTAAAAATGCGACCATTGTTCCATTTGGCCAAATAGACCAAGCCCCCATTTTTCCAAATTGTGAAGACGCTGAAAATCAAAGAGAATGTTTTGTGCAAAAAGTTACAGAGCATGTTGGTCATAATTTTAATACAGATATCAGTAAAAATTTAGGACTAGAAAAAGGTAAAAAAAGAGTTTATGTACAATTTAAAATTGATAAAACTGGTAAAATTGTAGATGTAAAAGCTCGTGGTCCTCATAAAGATTTAGAAACTGAAGCAGTAAGAGTTGTCAATAGTTTACCTCAAATGCAACCAGGTGAAGAAAACGGCAAAAAAGTAGGT
>DAOUQH010000101.1 GCA_030625645.1 Flavobacteriia bacterium
ATTTCCATGGGTATCTGCCAAAATCTGAATTTCAACATGGCGTGGAGAAGTAACATATTTTTCAATAAAAACAGAACCATCACCAAAGGCTGAAGTAGCTTCACTAATTGCTCTTTTCATTTGTGAAGGAAGATCTTTAATCTCTTCAACAATTCGCATTCCTTTTCCTCCTCCCCCGGCAGCAGCTTTTATCAAAACTGGAAAACCTATTTCTATAGCAATTTTTTTTGCTTTTTCAACATCGGTTATTGCCTCATCAATTCCAGGAACCATTGGGATATCATAATTTTTAACAGCATCTTTTGCAGCTAATTTATCTCCCATCATTTTAATTGCCTTTGATTTCGGACCAATAAAAATGATACTATTATCTTCAACAGCTTCTGCAAAAGTTGCGTTTTCACTTAAAAACCCATAACCGGGATGAATTCCATCTACATTTAATTTTTTAGCAACTTCTATAATTTTATCTCCTAACAAATAAGATTGATTAGAAGGGTTTCCTCCAATATTTACCGCTTCATCGGCAAATCTCACATGTGGTGAATTTCTATCAATGTCAGAATAAACTGCAACAGTTTTAATCCCCATTTTTTTTGCGGTTCTCATCACTCTTATAGCAATTTCACCACGATTAGCAACTAATATTTTTTTCATTATGATGCTTTTTAGAAATTATTCTAATTCAATTAATAATTTATTTTTCTCAACAGTATCGCCAACCTTCACCTGAATAGATTTCACTCTAGCATCTTTAGGACTTGTAATAGCATTTTCCATTTTCATAGCTTCTAGAATAAGTAGAGTATCACCTTCTATCACTTCATCTCCTTCCTTAACTTCCATACCAATAATAATTCCTGGCATTGGAGCCTTGATATCATTTAATTTTTTTGAATTACCCATTGAAAAACCAAGCTCCTTTATAAGTTTATCCAAAGGAGTTGAAATTTTTATCTGGTAAGTGTTAGAATTTACAGCAATAGTGTATGATTTTGAATCAAAATCTTTACTAATCAGCTCTCCTTTTACAGCATGGGTATTGTTTAAAATATGATATCTAGAATTTCCTTCTTTAACCACATTTAGCTCCTCAATTTGTTTTGAGTTAAACTCAAATTCAGAGGATTTATTTACATTTACTTTATAACTTTTATCCATCTAAAATTGTTTAAAATTTCAGCTAAAGATACTTAATATTTTATTGAATGTAAATGATAAAAATTAGTTTTTTAAAGTTCAATTAAAATCAATTAGAACGACTTAATGGGATTCCGATACTAAAAAATATTCGAACCTTATTAATTTTGTTTACCCATGAAATATCAAAATTAACAGGACCTAGAAAAGAATTATACGATGCGGTTAATCCACTAGATACAAGAAGGCTTGCCTCATCAAAATATTGCCAATTACCTTTGGGAGAAAATGCATCTTTTATATAATCACTAAAGCCTGTATTCCCAACACTTGCAATATTAAGATGTGGTGTTAACATTATATCTCCAAAAATATTGGCTTGTAATCCTAAATTTAACATCATAAATTGAGTTACAAATAATTCACTGCTATTCAATCCTTTAAATACATAAGTGTCTTTTCTTGGTCTTATAATATTACCCCCAAGGAAATAAGCTCCTCCAGTTCCATAATCAATAAAAGAATAATCATCTGTTTGTAATTTATCAAGAAAAGTAAATCCTGCTGATACACCAAGAATACCTGTTATTTTTTCATTTAAGCCAAATCTTTGTCCAAAAGAAAAATTAAATTTTGAATAACCATTTGTCTTTCCAATAACATCAGGTTCTGAATTATCAGAAAATTCAAAATTTACATGATGATATAAAGACCTAGAAAATTCGGCATACAAAAATCTGCCTTTTGTAGGGAAAAAAACACGATTAAAAGTATTATAATCAAAGTGAACATTGATTTCAATATTTTTAAAATTGTATTTTTCCATATTGAATATGTTACCATTGATCTCAGCCTTATTAGCTGGTTCATAATTTGTACTTTCATAATTTAAGCCCAAGCCAACATAACTATTAAGGGAGTTTATATTTTTATTAAACTCATTATCAATTTGAAAAAAGTTATTATCTAGTTCTTCAGCTCTTACACCTTCATAATAAAACTCTTGTGTCAAACTTTGACCAAGTACCTCTGAACTCCACCACCATTCTTTTTTATTTCCAAAATTATTTTGATAATGTACTCTAAAGCTAGGTTGTTCGGCAATATCAAGTGTTACAAGAAATCGTGATGCTTCTCCTATCAAATTTCTACCTGTATAATTAATGATTAATCCTACTCCACGATGTGTATCAAAATGAATAGATCCTTTTGTTTGTAGCTTTGACTTTTCAAACCCTTCAATTTCTAATAGAATTTTATCTTCTTCAAAAATAGGTGAAAATGTAATTTGACTAAATAGTTCTGTTCCCATAGTTCTATTCACACCTTCTTTGATTTCTTCTACAGTATATTCTTTACCAGGTATTAAATTAGCACGTGACTTAACAATATCTAGATTATCCTCGCTTATATTTTTATAAACAAAATCACTAATAATAAATTTGGTTGGTACATCCGGTATTGTGTGGTCTCTTTGTTTATAATTTTTAAGTTTATTTGCCAAAGCAACAAAAGCATCCATATTTTTATAGGCTGCAACTTTACCCTCTTCATAAATCATTTTGCTTTTATTAAAATCGCCTGTTGAATAAGTTAAATTAGGTGTATGATCTATTAAAATATCACATAATTTTTGATTTTCAGGATTTTTTTTAAGGCTTGTAATCATACTAGTTTGAAAAATAAGATTTGTCATTTTATCTAATTTTTCCTTTGGATCTAAACCTCCACCAACATCACTTCCTATAATAACATCTGCTCCCATAGCTTTTGCTACATCGGTTGGGAAGTTATTGAGAACTCCTCCGTCAACTAATAAGGTATTATTGTAAGGTACAGGCAGAAAAACTGATGGAATAGACATGCTCGCTCTCATAGCAAGGATAATGGATCCTTTATCTAAAAGTAATTCATTTCCGTTTACGATATCTGTGGTCATAGCCCTATAAGGAATTGGAAGTTCATCAAAATCATTTATTCTATAAACAGGACGAGCATAGATAGATAAAAATTCTCTCAGATTTTGATCATTTAAAATAGATGAGCTTACCTTTGGTTTTCCCTCTACCCAATCAAAATCAACCATATATCTATTAAATTCGCTTTTTTCTTCAACACTTATATCACTTAAAGCAACTTTTCCACCCAAGAGCTCATCCCAATTTGCATCTTTAGTAATTACAGCTATGCTATCTCCAGAATAACCCATAGAATAAAATCCTCCAACTACTGCCCCCATACTGGTTCCAATAATTAGATCTGGAACAATACCCAATGAATCTAAAATTTGTAAAGTAGGTATATGGGCTACTCCTTTTGCTCCACCACCACTTAAAACCAATGCTACTTTTGGCTTATTATTTTGAGAAAAAAGAAAAAAAGGTGATATTATTAAGAAGCTATAGACTAAATATTGCAAAAACTTACTCATAATAAAATATTAAAGTTTGATGAGTAAATATACATAATTTATGTAATAATTAGAAATGCATTTTTGATGTAACCATATAAAAAATATATTTTTAAACCTAAATAGGTGTCCTTTTAAAAAAAATTAAAAGGTCACCGTATAGGTCACTATAAAATTGTTAACCGTTGCTAATTTTGGCACTACTACAAACAAAAAACTCTGTAAACGTTGAGCTTACAGGATTTTTATTAATATTGATAAGTAAATAGTGACCTCGACAGAAATGACTTCATCTTTCTTACTAACAAAGCTCCATTTTGAAAATCGAAAAACTTCAAAATCAAAAAAGCAAGCTTTATAATTTTGCTTGCTTTCTGTTTATTCGTGACCTCGACAGGATTCAAACCTGTAACCTCTTGAGCCGTAATCAAGTGCGCTATTCAGTTGCGCCACGAGGCCGTTTTTATTGGGCTGCAAATATATTTCTTTTTTACAAATTAGAAAAACTTTTTAAAGAAAATTAAATTGAAGTTTATTCAATAATTATTTTACTTGGTTTTAGTAATAAATTACTCTCAATAAACCTACTTTTTATAATATAAATACCTGATGACAATCCTTTTAAAGACAATTCTGTTCTACCTTGGCGAATATCAAAACTATTCGTGTAAACTTCTTGCCCGAGCAAATTCCAAATAGAAATTTGAATATCATTATCTTGATTATTATCAAATGAAAAGTATAAAATCTTTTGTTCATCAATTGGGTTTGGATAAATTCTTAAACCAGAATAATAAGTATCTGAATAAACAGATAATAATGACTCATCTAATTGATCTTTTGCTGTTTGCACTCTTTTTTCAATAAAAGGTTGTATTCCATATTTTGCATGACCCACGACATAATTTACCGTATAACTATTATCAAAAGTCTGACTAGAATAACCAAAATCTAATGGATAATAAGTATCCTCTATAACGCTTTGCTTAATTAATGTTTTATAATTATTTGCTATTTCCATCTGATATTCTGAAGAAAATTTTTCTTGCAATAATTCATTTACATATCCCGTAAATTGCTTTTTATATTTTTCTATTGCCAAAATTCTAGTATGTAAAGGCCTAGACCCACCATGCTTAGCCCAATCATAAATATTTCTATCAGCCCAATCTCTATTTACCCAATCAATTCCTAAAGTATTATCTGTATCATAAGGTATATACTCAAATCTATTTTCATTGGGATTATAATAAAGATAAAAGTTGTTCTTATTATACGAATAACCATCCCAATGACCTGATAATATTTCTATTGAAAGTTGTTTCAAATACTCCGTAACATCAATATATTCATCAATATGTAAATCAAAATCCGAATCGGTTGCTGTAGTTAAAAATTCGACAAATGCATAAAGGTAATCACGGTTATTTTCATCTTCATTGGTTTTTAATTCATAAACAGAGTCGTCATAAACTTTATTCAAATCATTTAAGTCAGCTGGGTAAGTGCACTTATATAAATTTCCATCATTATCATTATATCTAGAGCCAAGAAAAGTCTTATCAATTTGTTCAATATTGCTATATAATCCCATGTAATTGTCATTAATATATAACTTGACTTGATTTACTCTTGCAACCACTAGATTATAATCTCGATATAGATTCATTACCATGTGTTCTCTAACGCAAGATGGGTCGTTTACATTAGCCTTTAGATTCAACTTTTTTAAACCAAAAAAACGCTGATCTCCATTAAATTTTTTAAAATTGAGTTTAAAAGATTTTTTCTTTTTACTTCTTGAAGTATTTCCTCTTAGCCTAATACCTAAATCTAGATAATTAATTACTTGATTATTACTTCCTTTATAAATAACTGTTGCATGTTGGTAATTTTCGCTCCAAATATTATCTGGGTGTACCATCCAGTTATAATCATCC
Source organism: Flavobacteriia bacterium (assembly GCA_030625645.1). Lineage (GTDB taxonomy): Bacteria > Bacteroidota > Bacteroidia > Flavobacteriales > Flavobacteriaceae > Namhaeicola. The sequence continues at coordinate 5,491 of DAOUQH010000101.1, forward strand.
TCACTCATAGTTACATAAATGGAAGGTAAAAAATCTTGAATAAATTCTTCATTGAAATCTGGATTTACATTTTGAGAAAAGGCAAAATAACTAATAAATAAAAAAGTTAAAATATAAAATTTTCTCATATATTCTGAATTATTAACTCTAACAAAGTTAACAAACTATACAAAAGAAACTTTGAAATTTTAACTTTCTTACGATAACGTTTTAGTTATATCTATAAACACCATAACGAGTTAAATAAAAAATTCTATACCTATTAAACTCATTATAATAATTATTTAGCATTAAGCTTAAATACCCATATCTTTTTTAAATTTCTCAAGAATAGGCAATGCTTTATCTTTATCTTCCTCAAATATAAAAAGCTGAACCGATGATGGTGCTCCACCATAAAATCCAGATAATAAACCAGATTCAAAATTATTTTTTACCAATGAAGGTATTTTTATCTGATCTAAATCTAATTGCAATCTTTGAATTTCTATTAGTGAACCCGTAAAGAATCTAATGTGTTTTGAGTGGTCATCCATAACTAATGATTTTAGTTAAAGATACAAAATTTATGGGAATACTGATTAGTCCAAACTATTTTTAGTAACAAAATAACGCCAACCAATGATAGCCATTTGAAATTTACTAGCCTTGCTCATATCTAATTGTTTTTTTGCTAAACTTGGGAAAAGCACTTTATTAATTTTTGCCAAGGCTTTAAAAATTTGTTTTTTCATGGGATAAATATAAAATAGTCATGGCTTTACTCAAAATAAAACCATGACTAAAATATTTATTACAATCTTTATTTTTTTGTGATAATATCAATTACCCCATATTTTCCTTTATCTCCATACTTTTCAATGGCTTTTTCTTCCTTTAAAACATTAACTGATTCTATATCGTTAGGGGAAATCTCCTCTATTTTACTACTTTCAACTTCCTTTCCGTCAACGATAAATAAAGGCGTATTACCATCTGAATTTCTATATATAATATTTTCACTTTTAGTATGTGAGGCATCATCTGTTTTAATAATAAATGTGTTAGTATGCTCTGAATTTCCATTTTCTTTAATAATCACCTTATGTGTTCCATCATTATCTTCATCGGTTTCAATAATTGAGATATGCTTCATTTTTGCAGTATCGCCATCTGTAGAAATCCATATATTTGATGTATTACCATCTTTTTCAACTTTAATCACATGTTTCTCAGTATTTCCATTCTTTTCATCATCTGAATAGAAAACAAATCCATCTCCTTTCTTGCCGTTTTTTACTATAACACTTTTGTATAAAGAATCTTTACCCGAACTAAAAAACACATCATGCTTATTATCTATCTGGGATACATTACCTATTGAAAGGCTACCTTTTGAACTAATATTTATCAGAATTGTTTTAATAGGATTTTCGCTTTTTTGTGAAAAATTAGATTGGTTGCCATTTTTATCCTTTACGGAAATACTTATTCCTGTTATTTCATTATTCGAATTATATTTTAATTTTTTGTAGTTAAAACCGACTCCTTGAGATGCCAGTCTAGTCTTTAAATTTTCCAGATCTTTTTTTGAAAAATCCTTATCGATGTTTTCAAAATAATCAACTCTATTTGTGCCAATTTCAACTTTCCAATCACTTTTTTTCTGAGCAATAACCTTCGTATTAAATGTAAATACAAAAGCAATCAACATAGGAATGATCAATAAAAACTTAATTTGCATTGTTTTGCTGCTGCGACTTTTTTGTAACATATCTATTCTTTTTTTAATTAATGAATTGTAAAAATTTGTAGTTAATGCCATTTGATTATGTGGCGAAATAGTTTTTAATAATAGGTGCTGGTAGTTTTGGTTTTCAGAGGTAATTCCATCTACATATTCATCAGCAATAAACTCCATATTTTTTTGAATTTCTTTTGTATAAAGCCATACAAAAGGGTTGAACCAATGAAAAATTGCTAAGACTTGAATCAATATATTGTCAATGCTGTGAAACTGTTTGGCATGTATTTTTTCATGTGTAATAATCTGATCCAGTTCATTCGTGTTGAATTTATCGGGATTTAAAACGATATACTTAAAGAAGGAAAAAGGAGAAATATCTTTTTTTGTATTTACAAAAGTAAAACTTCCCTTTTTCTTTTTCGGATTGCTATATAAAAACCATAACAATGAACCAAATTGAATAAATAACTTGATAGAAAAAAAGATTACACCAACTGCATAAACCATAAGCAGAATTTGACTCCATGAAAAATCTGATTCAGACATTGTATTTATCTGTCCTTTTGTAAGGTTAGTCCCTGAAATAAATACAGGATTGATAAACACATATTTTTTTATGATTATAATTGGTATTACCAATGCGGCAACAATTCCGGTGATGAAATAAAACCGAATGGATTGAAAGAATGTGTCTTTTTGTAAAAAAAGGATGTAGAAAAAATAAAACAGACTTACTATAAATGTTGACTTCAATAAATACTCCATATCAATGCTATTTTTTTTTATT
>DAOUQH010000093.1 GCA_030625645.1 Flavobacteriia bacterium
GGCAAACAATATAAGGATGTATATTATCCAAACATATCAGGTGTTGCACGGTCAATTAATTTTTACCCTATCGGTAATGAAAAATCTAATGAAGGAATAGCAAATATAGCTTTAGGACTTGGAGAAATTATTGTTGGAGGAGGTACTACATTAAGATTTTCTCCATACCATCCAAAAAAAATATTACAACTTTCTTCTCCTGATGCTACCCAACAAGAAACTCAAAAATATTTTTATGGATTAGATATGAATCCTGATAGTTATAAAGTTTCTACTAGCGAAGCAATCAATAAAAAGAAAATTACGATTAGAAAAGCCAAAGATCATGGTTCATTAAAATTTGTTGCTTCAACATACGATTTACAGAATAATATTATTAGACCGGGAGTTCTACAGGATGGTATTAGAGTAATAACATTTGATAATATTTTAAAATATGATAGTTTTCCACTAGCTGAAATTTTACAAAATTTATTACGAGTTGGTCAGCGAGAAATGCGTAATCCAATAGAAATGGAATTTGCTGTAAATCTTGATGTACCAAAAGGTCAGCCAAAAGAGTTTAGTTTTTTGCAAATAAGACCAATTGTAGAAAGTAATATGGCAAATAATATTTTGCCTAAAGATTTTAAAGTTACTGAAACGATAATCTATTCAGAATCAGCTTTAGGAAATGGTAATTACGAAGGTATTTGTGATTTTATTTATATCAAACCTGAAACTTTTAATTCTGCAAATACAAGAGAAATTGCAATGGCTGTTGAAAGAATTAATAAAGAATTTGTAGAAAAAGATAAGCATTATATCTTAGTTGGTCCTGGTAGGTGGGGTTCTAGTGATTCTTGGTTGGGTATTCCGGTTGTTTGGTCACAAATATCTGCTGCAAAAATAATTGTAGAAGCTGGGCTTCATGATTTTAGAATTGACCCAAGTCAGGGAACACATTTTTTTCAAAACTTAACCTCATTTAAAGTAGGATATTTAACCATAAATCCATTTATAAATGATGGTTACTTTGACTTAGATTATTTGAATGAGCAAGAATTTGTTTATGAAGATAAATTTTTAAGACATATTTGTTTTAAAAACCCTTTAACGATTGTTATTGAAGGTAAAAATAATAAGGCAGCAATTTTTAAAGAAGGTTACCCTAAAAAGAATAATAAGAATAAACTTGAAGAATCTTTAGATGAATTGCCTCCTGTTGGATTTATGTAGAACAAGGTTTGAAAAGTATAATCAGATTTACCTTTTTAATGTAAAATTTTAACTATTCAAAAAAAACGCAGTATAATTTATTATATATTTAAAATAATCCATTATTTTTTATAATAATAAAATGAAATATCAGTAATTTTGTACAGCAATAAATTTTAAGATATTTTTTAATAACACATCCTCATACTTTAAATTATGAATCCAAATGAAATAATAAATAATCTGGAAGCAAAGCACCCAGGAGAAAAAGAATACTTACAGGCAGTACATGAAGTATTAGAGTCTATAGAGACAATCTATAATGAAAATCCACAATATAAAGCAGCTCAAATAATTGAGAGATTGGTTGAACCCGATCGTATTTTAACTTTTAGAATTGCTTGGGTTGATGATGCAGGTGATGTACAAGTAAATTTAGGTCATCGTGTTCAGTTTAATAATGCTATAGGTCCATATAAAGGAGGTCTTAGATTACACCCTAGTGTAAATATAAGTATCCTTAAATTTTTAGGATTTGAACAAATCTTTAAAAATGCTTTAACTACTTTACCTATGGGTGGAGGAAAAGGAGGATCTGATTTTAATCCTAAAGGAAAATCTGATAATGAAATTATGCGATTTTGTCAGGCTTTTATGCTTGAACTTTGGCGTGTTATTGGACCAAATACTGATGTTCCTGCAGGAGATATTGGTACAGGAGGTAGAGAAATAGGATTTTTGTATGGTATGTACAAAAAATTACAATCTGAAAATACAGGTGTTTTAACTGGTAAAGGGTTAAACTGGGGAGGAAGTTTAATTAGACCAGAAGCAACAGGCTTTGGGGCTACTTATTTTGTAGATGAGATGTTAAAGGTTAACAATGATAATTTTAAGGGAAAAACAGTTACTGTTTCTGGTTTTGGAAATGTAGCTTGGGGTGTAGCTCTAAAAGTTGTTGAATTAGGTGGTAAAGTAATTACCATTTCAGGTCCTGATGGATATATTTATGATGAAGCAGGATTAGATGCAGATAAGATTGATTATTTGTTAGAGTTAAGGGCAACTAATAATGATATTGTTTCACCATATGCAGAAGAATTCCCTGAAGCAAAATTCATACCTAATAAAAAACCATGGGAAGTTCCTTGTGATATAGCTATGCCTTCTGCTATTCAGAATGAATTAAATGGTGAAGATGCAGAGTTACTGGTAGCAAACGGTGTAAAATATATAGCCGAAGTTTCTAATATGGGTTGTACTCCTGAAGCAATTGAAGTTTTTCATAAAAATAAAATTCCTTTTGGACCTGGAAAAGCAGCAAATGCAGGAGGAGTTGCAGTGTCTGGTCTAGAAATGTCACAAAATGCTATGAAATTAAATTGGACTCGTGAAGAAGTTGATCAAAAATTACTTCAGATTATGAGTTCTATTCATATTGCATGTTTAAAATATGGTACTGAAGAAGATGGTTTTGTTGATTATGTAAAAGGAGCTAATATTGCCGGCTTTATTAAAGTAGCTGATGCGATGTTAGATCAAGGAATAGTTTAATAGAGTTTAAATCTTACTCTTTGTTTTTAAAAAGCTTGTCTATATAGACAGGCTTTTTTTATAAACATAATTTCCATTATCTTGCAGTATTAACCTTAATAATAAATATTTTAAAGTCATAGATATATCTAAAATAAAAAACAAAATGCCAAAAAAACAACTTCCCGATATAAACACCCATGAGTTTACAGAAGTTCCGTTTAAAAAATTAATGTTAAATACAATTCATAATGTATTAATTGTATGTTCAAATTATGATTTTTATTTATTGGAGGAAGATGGTAGAATAGATGAACAGATTTTTGATGAATATACAGCATTAAATATGAGAAATCCACCAGATTTTTCTCATGCCCATTCTTCAAAAAGTGCCATTTCTAGATTAAATATTCAAAATATTGATTTGGTAATTATATGGTTAGACGCCAGTAGACGATCTATTTCTGTAGCAAAAAAAATTAAAACAAAATTTCCTCATATACCTATTGTTGCCTTAAGTCATTACCCAGAAGAACTTCAAAAACTTTTAAATAAAGAAGGGGAGAGTAATATTGATTTTGTTTTTCATTGGAATGGAAATGTTAATATTTTTATTGCGATAATTAAACTGGTTGAAGATAGAATGAATGCAGATAATGATATCAATAAAATTGGGGTTAAAGCTATTTTATTGGTAGAAGATTCAATAAGATTTTATTCTAGATATTTACCCTTAATTTATGAAATTCTTCTAAAGCAAACCCAGTCATTTATACATGAAGGATTAAATGAACATCGAAAAATAATATCAAAAAGAAGTCGTCCAAAAGTATTGTTGGCAACTAATTATGAAGAGGGTATTGATTTATTTGAAAGGTATAAAGAAAATTTATTAGGAGTAATATCAGATGTAACTTATTTACGCAATGGCATAAAAGATAAGCAAGCCGGATTTCATTTTTTAAAACATGTACGAAAATATTATAAATATTTTCCATTTTTAATAGAATCTTCAGAGATTGTAAACAGAGAGCTTGCACTAAAATTAAAAGCTAAATTTTTACATAAAGATTCAGAAACATTAGAGCTAGATATTAAAAAATATATAACTAGATACTTTTCTTTTGGTGATTTTGAATTTTGGCATTCTGAGAAAAAAGAAATTGTACAAAAAGCTAAAGATTTAAAAAGTTTCCAAAAGCATTTGGCTACAGTACCTTTAGAGGTAATTATATATCATGCAAAAAGAAATGAATTTTCTAAATGGTTAGAATCAAGAGCTTTATTTCCTTTGGCAAAACTATTTTCTAAGATCGAGTATGATGATTTCAAAGAAGATGATAATATTCGTGAGTTTTTAATAAAATCAGTTAAAGCATTTCGTAAGTATAGAGCAAGAGGTGTAATTGCAAAATTTGATAGAGAGAGTTATGATGAGTATGTTATTTTTTCCCGTATTGGGGAAGGTGCACTTGGAGGAAAAGGAAGAGGTTTAGCTTTTATAGATCAGTTTTTAAATCGGCATAAATTATCTAATAAATACGATGATGTAGTTATTTCTATACCAAGGACAGTTGTTTTAAGTACCGAAGTGTTTGATGAATATATGAACCAACATGATTTATTTTCATTTGTAGCCAAAAATCACGATGATCAAACTATTTTAGAAGAGTTTATATCTCACCCATTACCTAAATGGGTAGAGCAGGATATTGTAGTTTTTTTGGAATCTATAAATTCACCTATCGCAATTCGTTCATCAAGCGTATTTGAAGATTCATTATATCAACCGTTTGCCGGAGTTTATGCAACTTATATGGTTCCAAATGCTAATATCCCACAATTATTAGATATGGTGTCTAAAGCTATTAAATCTGTAATGGCTTCAACTTTTTATAAAACCAGTAGGGCGTATATTAAAGCTACTTCTCATTCTATTGAAGGTAGTAAGATGGCAGTAATCTTACAAGAAGTTATTGGAACTCAATATGATGATGTTTATTATCCAAATGTTTCAGGTGTTGCCAGGTCCATCAATTTTTATCCTATAGGAGAAGAAAAATCTTCTGAGGGAATTGCTAATATAGCTTTAGGTTTGGGTGAAATTATAGTTGAGGGTGGAAGAACTTTAAGATTTTCACCTTACCATCCTACAAAAATTTTACAACTTTCATCAACAAATACAGCTCTTAAAGAAACCCAAAAATATTTTTATGGTTTAGATGTAGATCCTAAAAGTTATCATGTTTCAACCAATGAAGCCGTTAATAAAAAGAAAATTAATTTAAGACAAGCCAAAGATCATAGATCATTAAAATATGTTGCCTCGACATATGATATACAAAGTAATAAAATTAGGTCGGGTACTTTTCATGATGGTGCACGGATTCTTACTTTTGAAAATATTCTAAAATATGGTTCCTTTCCTTTAAATGAGGTACTAAAAGAACTTTTACGGATTGGTCAAAAAGAGATAGGTAGCCCCATTGAAATGGAGTTTGCTGTGAAATTAGATGTTTTGTCTGGAGAGCCAAGGGTTTTTAGTTTTTTGCAGATTAGACCAATTGTTGTTAACAACGATTCAAATATAACTATCCCAAAAAATATTAATAAATCAGATACAATTATTTATGCTGAGTCGGCTTTAGGGAATGGAAAATATAAAAAAATATATGATTTTGTTTATGTAAAGCCTGAGGTTTTCAATCCGGCAAAAACTCAAAACATCGCTACATCTATTGAAAATATAAATTCAATTTTTGAAGATAAAGGAAAGAATTATATTTTGCTAGGTCCAGGAAGATGGGGTTCTAGCGACCCTTGGCTTGGAATACCAACAAATTGGGCACAAATTTCGGCAGCAAAAATAATTATAGAATCTGGTTTAGAGGATTTTAGAATCGACCCAAGTCAAGGTACACATTTTTTTCAGAATTTGACTTCATTTAAAGTAGGTTATTTAACCATTAATCCTTTTATAAATGACGGCTATTTTGATATAGATTATTTGAATTCTTTTAAGGCAGAATATGAAGATGAGTATATACGACATATCCGTTTTAAAGAAGCTTTAACAATTATTATTGAAGGAAAAAACAGTAAAGCAGTTATTTTTAAAGAAGGTTATAAATTAAAAAACCTAGAGGATATTGAAATAGAAGATTCACCATTAAGTGGATTTGAATAAGATAAACCCACTAATATTAAGTAGATTAAATAGAAAAACCTTCCAAAAAGGAAGGTTTTTCTTAATAAAATTTTTATAGGAGATTACTTGATAGCAGCTCTCATGTAAGCAGCAACGGCTTGTAATTCATCACCGCTCATATCCTTAACAAAACTATCTAAGTTTGCTTTCATAATAGCAACCTGACCTGGATCAGTATCTACAATTGGAGCAGCATTTCCTTTTAAGTACTGTACAATATTACCATTTTTCTCTTTGTAAACTTTGGCAATTTCTTGAATAGAAGGACCTACTAATTTTTTATCTAGAGCGTGACAAGAAGCACAAGTTTTTGATGTATATAATGCTTTTCCAGAAGTTAATTGATCAGCAGCTATTGTAGCGTCATCTCTTATTTCTTTGACAGCTTCCTTAACTTCTTCTACTTTTGTTTCAACTTCTTTTTTTACTTCATTTTTTTTACTGTCTCCACAAGATGTTAAAACAAATGCAAAAACGGCTAATGCTAAAATTACTTTTTTCATGATTTTGGGTTTTTTATAATTAAAAATAATTGCAAATTTACCCTTTTTTAATAAACTTTTAACATTTATCTTTAAAATATTTACAACAAACAACTTTTTACAAACTGTAAAAAATACACTAAATTTGCAACAACAAAAAAACAAGCATGATAGAAAAAATTCGCATAATTAAGCAAAGATTTGATGAAGTATCCGATTTGATTATCCAACCAAATATTATTACTGATCAAAAAAGATATGTAAAACTAAATAAAGAATATAAAGATCTAAATGCTCTTGTTCAAAAAGGAGATGAATATCAAAATGTTGTTAATAATATTAAAGAAGCCAATGAGATAATTTCTGATAAATCTGATGATGAAATGGTTGAAATGGCAAAAATGGAATTATTGGAATTAAATGAAATACTCCCGAAATTGGAAGATGATTTGAAATTTATGTTAATCCCAAAGGATCCAGAAGATGCTAAAAATATTGTTGTTGAAATAAGAGCTGGAACTGGAGGTGATGAAGCAAGTATTTTTGCAGGGGATCTATACAGAATGTACACCAAGTTTGCAAATGATAAAGGTTGGAAAACCGAAATAGAGGATATAAGTGAGGGGACTTCTGGCGGGTTTAAAGAAATTATATTTAGTGTGACAGGTGATGATGTATATGGTACCATGAAATTTGAATCTGGTGTTCATCGAGTGCAAAGAGTTCCTCAAACTGAAACACAAGGTAGAGTGCATACTTCAGCTGCAACTGTAATGGTTTTGCCTGAGGCTGAAGAATTTGACATTGATCTTAAAATGAGTGATGTGCGTGTTGATTATTTTTGTGCTTCCGGACCTGGAGGACAATCGGTAAATACAACTTATTCGGCTGTTCGTTTAACGCATGAGCCATCTGGTATTGTTGCACAATGTCAGGATCAAAAGTCACAACATAAAAATAAGGATAAAGCTTTTAAGGTTTTAAGAACTCGTTTATACGAACAAGAATTACAAAAGAAATTAGAAGAAGATTCGGCAAAAAGAAATTCTTTGGTTTCAAGTGGAGACCGCTCTGCAAAGATTCGTACTTATAACTATCCGCAAGGAAGAGTTACCGAACATAGAATAGGCTTAACTCTATATGATCTTAGTAATATCATTAATGGAGATATTCATAAAATTATTGAAGAATTAAAACTTCATGAAAATGCCGAAAAACTTAAGGCAAATGATGATACGATATAAAGATTAATGACTTGAGATTTGAAAAATCATAATTGTCATTCCCGTGAAATGGGAAACAAAAAATCCCGAGCAACGCTCGGGATTTTTTCATATAATAAGCAAGATATTAATATTTATTTTACTTTTTCAACAATAGCTTTAAAAGCTTCAGGGTTATTCATTGCTAGATCTGCAAGAACTTTTCTGTTCAATTCGATACTATTAGCTTTAATTTTACCCATAAATTGTGAATAAGACAATCCGTGTAAACGTGCCCCTGCATTAATTCTTTGAATCCACAAAGCACGGAAATTTCTTTTATTATTTTTACGATCACGGTATGAATATAGCATTGCTTTATCCACTGCGTTTTTCGCAACTGTATATACATTTTTTCTACGTCCAAAGTACCCTTTGGCTTGTTTTAAAATCTTTTTTCTACGAGCTCTTTTAGCTACGGAATTTACTGATCTTGGCATACTCTTTAATTTTTTGTGTCAGGCAGATTATTAGTCATTTTTAAGTTAGCACTAACACATAGTTAATAATTAATAACTCAAATAAACAAAATGTTTATTTTAACGTTAATTGGTTTTTAATATTACTTACATCTGCTTTACTAACTAAACCAGGGTTTGTAAGTCTCAATTTACGTTTCTTACTTTTTTTAGTCAAAATATGACTTTTAAAAGCGTGTTTTCTCTTTATTTTACCAGTACCCGTTACTTTAAAACGTTTTTTTGCACTGGATTTAGTCTTCATTTTAGGCATGTTCTTCCTTTTTATATTAACTCGCTTATTATTTTTTCTTCTTTGCTGCAATAAACATAATCATACGTTTACCTTCTAGCTTTGGCATTTGTTCAACCGT
>DAOUQH010000033.1 GCA_030625645.1 Flavobacteriia bacterium
TTATTTGTTTATGTTCTGCTAAAAATTGATTTCTTAACTCTGTATTTTCAAGATATTTAAGAAATAATTTCTCTTCATTTTTAAAATGATCTTCCAAAGAATTAGACCAAAAATGATTTATAAACTTTTTTAAGGTTTCGATATTTGTTTTTGATGCTTTTTTTAGTCTTACTGAAAAAACCAGTGTATGATGATGCTCATGTGAGAAAACATACAGGTTTTTATTTCTTGATGCTTTTTTATTGATTTTCATGCCACTAATTATTTTTTATATTTTTCAAGTAGAGAATCACCAATTTCTATAGCTGTATCATCTCCATACCTGTTTGTTAAAATAATAATAGTTAATTTTTCTTCAGGTATTTTAATAACATAATTTGTAAACCCGCTTGTATGACCAGAATGGCTGACAATTTTAGTTACTCCATCTGATTTTATTCGCCAGCCATAACCATAATCCCATTCAGATTTTGGGTTTATAGACTGAATAGAGTAGGCTTGCTCTTGTAGTTTTGGTGAAATTAATTTATTGTTTTCAAGTGCTTGATTCCATTTGATATAATCCTTAATCGAAGTGTAAATACCACCATCTCCTTGTACAGAACTTGTCATGCTTTGATCACTAAAAATAATAGAGTCATTTGTTATAGTATATCCTAAAGCTCTATTTTTTATTTTAGAATCTTTTGTGTAAACAATTGAATTCTTCATTTTTGAAGGTTTGAAAATTTTGTTTTCTAAAAATTCTTTATAGGATTTTCCTGATATTTTTTTAATAATTTGTGTTAATACTGCATAAGCAGAATTACTATAATTATATTGAGTTCCCGGTATAAATTTAGTAGAATCTTGTTGTTTCATCAATTCAAAAACTTCGGTATCTAAAATGGGATCTTTTCTATCATCACTCATTAAATTTTCATAATCTAACAACCCTGAAGTGTGAGAAAGTAATCGATGGATAGTAATATCTTTTCCGTATTCGGGAAAATTATTAAAAATCTCAGTTAAAACCGTATCAAAAGAGATTTTATTCTCATCGATAAGCATCAAAATAGCTAATGCAGTAAATTGTTTGGTAACGGAAGCCAGGCGATAATTTGTTTTGATTTTAGCTTTTGAGCCTTTTTCAATATTTGCCAGTCCAAAATTATTTTTTTCTAAAACTTTCCCATTTTTAATAACCGCATAACTAATTCCTGGATTATTATTATGGTAATTTTCAAGAAATGAAGAAATGTTTTTACTTTTATTTTGTGAATGGATTGAAAGAGATAAGGTTAAAATAATTAGGAATAAAATTTTATTAAATAAGGCCATTTGGTTTAGGATTTTTATCTCAATTTTTGAGTACGACCAAAGTGGCAATATGTCCAGTTCCCATATTCCATTCTTTATCTGCTACTAGGTAACCTTTTTGGTCGAAAACTTTAAACTCGGCTGTATTAGGTCCAGAACTTCCCTGATTCAAAGCTTCGATATCAATTCGGTTAAATCCATCTTTTAGCTCAATTTCTATAGTGAAGTAACTTCCAACTAGCATAATATTATTTTTATAGATTTCTTCGTTAAGGTAAACTCTTACACGATCTCCATCTACATAACTATGATCTCGGCAAACAATTTTAAGTCTTTCGGAAGTTGTACTTAATGTTCCTAATTCTTGACTGGTATTCATTTTTCTCTGACTAACATCTTTTCCGTTCCAATATTTTTTTACAATCACATCTTTGTCATTATGATTGATGTTTGTCATAAGATCTAAAGGACTTTTTGGATGCTCTTTTTGATATTTTTCCATGTCGTTCAACTCAGGTTCAGGAGCTGACTTTTTTTCTAAGCTTACTGGAGAATCTTTTACTTCATGGCTTAAAGAATCTGTTTTATAATCAAAATCAAATCCTTTTATCTCGACAGAACTATTTTTATCAATTTGAGAAAAGACACCAAATGATATAAAAAAGAAGAATAAATATAATAAACCTATTTTCATTCGCAACAAGTATAATTTTATTGTTTGCAACAAATATTATGCTAAAATTGATGTTTTCAAAATTATTTTTGTTGCAATTATGTTAAAATGAAAAAGTCAGAGTTTTGTTCTTTACAAAACTCTGACTTTTTACTCTTATAATTTTATTAAATATTTTAAGCCTTTTTAGGGATATTTTTTAATATTTCTAATAAATACTTCCAGAATTTTTGAGTAGAAGAAATACTAGCTCTTTCATCTGGTGAATGTGCACCTTTAATTGTTGGGCCGAAAGAAATCATATCCATTTCAGGATAGTTTGTTCCTAAGATACCGCATTCTAAACCAGCATGACAGGCAACAACATCTGCTTTTTTATCAAAAACATTTTCGTAAATATTCTCCATAACCTCTAGGATAGGAGAATTTGAATTTGGACTCCATCCAGGATATGATCCTGAAAATTCAACTTCATAGCCTTCATTTTCAAAAGCTCCTTTTAATTGATTTGCTACTTCTATTTTACTTTCCTCAACAGATGAGCGAGTTAAGCAGGAGATTTTAATTTCTCCATTTTTTACTTCAACGATTGCAATATTATTTGAAGCCTCAACCAATCCTTCCATTTCTTTACTCATTTTAAAAACGCCATTATGTGCATTTTTAACACCAGTTATTAATTTGGATTGCTCTTCCTTTGTCATTGCTTTTAGAGGAGTTTCAAATGTTTCAAAAAGAAATTCTAGATTTGGTTCGATTTCTTTAAACTCATCTTTTATTTGATTTGAAATTTCTTCCACTTTAGCGATATAATCAGCTGCATGTCCAGTTTTACATACAACAGTAGCAAAACTTTCACGTGGAATAGCATTACGTAAACTACCACCTTTAATCTCAACAATATTAATTAAATCTTGTGTAGTTTCTAAAAGGTGATTCATGATTTTGTTGGCATTACCAAAACCTCTGTGAATATCCATTCCAGAATGACCTCCACGTAAACCCTTTATTGCAATTTTAAAAGCTTTATAGTTTCCATTAAGGATTTCTTCTTCGTATGATTTTACTGCAGTTACATCAATTCCACCAGCACAACCAATATCCAATTCGGTATCTTCTTCGGTATCTAAATTTAAAAGGATTTCCCCATCTAAATATCCGGCTTGTAAACCTTTAGCACCTGTCATCCCGGTTTCTTCATCGATAGTGAAAAGAGCTTCAATTGCAGGATGTGGAATATCGTTACTTTCTAAGACACTCATGATAGCAGCAACGCCTAAACCGTTATCTGCACCTAAAGTTGTACCATCTGCTGTTACCCAGTCTCCATCAATTAACATTTTTATTCCTTCGGTATCAAAGTTAAAATTTGTATCTTCATTTTTTTGATGAACCATATCTAAATGCGATTGCATTACAATGGTTTTTCTATTCTCCATTCCTGCTGTAGCAGGTTTTTTAATAATAACATTCTGAATTGGATCAACGATAGTTTCTAAGCCTAGATTTTTTCCGAATTCAACCATGAAAGCAATTACTTTTTCTTCTTTTTTTGAACCACGTGGAACTTCATTTAGATCTGAAAAATTGATCCATAATTGTTTTGGTTCGAGGTTTCTTATATCTTGACTCATATTTTTGGTTTTAAAATTAGTTATAAAAGATTCAAAGTTACTAAAAACTAATACAAGTAAAAAGTTTAACTAAGCAAATGAATCTTGCTATAAAACTTTAAACTTATATCATTTGAGTTGTAAAAATGTGTTTTTATAGATTTGGTGTACTTTCTTTGATATGTATTAAATTGTTTATTAATTCTTTTTCAGCTTGAATAAAAAGTGGAGCAGCAAAATATAATTTCATCTGGCTACAATTCAATCACCATATCTTTAAGAGGTTTTCTAACTTTTTTCATATCACTCATAATATCGTCTTCGGCTCTATATCCTACAGGTAACATCAATACTGATTTTAAATTCTTTTCATTTAAATTAAGAATTTCATCAATCTTTTCGGGAATAAAACCTTCTAGGGGACAAGCATCAATTTCTTCAATGGCGCAAACCGTCATCAGATTACCTAATGCAATATAAGTTTGGTAGATTGAAGACCGTTCAATTGATTCAGCATCCATATTGCCATATATGTCTTTTAATTGTTTACGAAATGCTCCAACTACCTCTTCAGAAGTTCCTCTTACTTCTTTTTCCATATTAAAATAATCGTCAATTGTATCGGTATTCACTACAGTATCAATACAAAGCACAAGTATATGAGAGCAAGTTTTAACTTGTTCTTGAAAATATGCATGTGGAAAAATTTTTGCTTTTAATTCATCACTATCTAAAACCAACATTTTCATTGGTTGTAAACCGAAAGAAGTAGGGGTAAGGTTAAAAGCTTTTTTTAAAGTATCAATTTGTGATTTATTTAATTTCTTTTTAGAATCAAATTTTTTACAGGCATATCGCCATTCTAAGCTTTGTATAATGTTCATTTTTTTTTTGAATTTGAAATATATTTTTTGAATTTATCCGAGTGATTGCATATTAACCAGTTTATGGTAAAAATCTTTTTTGTTTAAAAGATCTTCATGAGTGCCTTGTTCAACAATTTTACCTTTTTGAAGTACAACAATCATGTCAGCTTTTTGAATGGTTGAAAGTCGGTGAGCAATAACCACCGAAGTTCTGTTCTCCATCATTTTTTCTAAAGCTTTTTGTACTAATTGTTCTGATTCGGTATCTAAAGCAGAAGTTGCTTCATCAAGAATCATAATTGGAGGATTTTTTAATACAGCACGGGCAATAGAAAGTCGTTGTCTTTGTCCGCCAGATAATGTTCCGCCACTATCTCCAATATTCGTGTCGTAACCTTGTGGTAAATCTTTAATAAACTCGTGTGCATTGGCTATTTTTGCTGCGGTGATAATTTCTTCATCTGTAGCATTTTCAACTCCTAAAGTGATGTTATTTTTTACAGTATCGTGAAATAAAATTGACTCTTGTGTAACCAAGCCAATCAAATCTCTCAAAGATTCTTTTTTAATGTCTTTGATATTTATATTGTCAATATTAATTTCACCTTGATTTACATCATAAAATCTTGGAATTAAATTAGCCAATGTTGATTTTCCACTACCAGATTGCCCTACCAAAGCAACGGTTTTTCCTTTCGGAACATCAAGAGAAAAATCATTTAAAATATATTCATCTTTGTATTTAAAGGATATATTTTTAATTTCGATATTTTCTTCTAAAGTTTTTTTATCTATGGCATTTGGTTTGTCTTTGATACTGTTTTCAGTTTCAAGAATTTGCATGATTCTCTCAGCAGATGCATTACCTTTTTGAATACTAAAAAATGCTTTTGAAATGGCTTTTGCCGGATTTAAAATAAGATAAAATAAACCAATATATCCTAGAAATTCCTGAGGTTTCATCTCATCTTGACCGCTTAAAACCAATTTGCCTCCATACCATAATATTAAAATAATTGTAGCAGAACCCAGAAATTCACTCATAGGAGAAGCTAGACTTTTTCTCTGTAAAACACTATTCATTAATTTCTCAAACTTACCAGTAGATTCTTGAAATTTTTGATCAAATTTATTTTCAGCTGTAAAACTCTTAATCACTTTTAAACCACCGAGTGTTTCTTCAATAAAAGATAAAAAATTACCTGTTTCTTGTTGAGCCAAAAGAGATTTTGCTTTTAATTTTTTACTAATTGACGAGATAATAATTCCGGAAACGGGAAGTAAAATAAAGGCAAATAAGGTTAATTTTGTACTTATTGCAAACATCGATATTAATGTGAAAGCAATTGTAAGTGGTTCTCGTACAATCGCTTCGAGAGAGTTTAGGAATGAATTTTCAACTTCCTGAACATCGCTAGTCATTCTAGCAATAGTATCTCCTTTTTTCTTCTCAGAATAATAAGAAATGGGTAACTCTAAAATTTTATGGTATAAACCATCACGTAAATCTTTAACAACACCATTACGTAAAAAAGCCAAAACATAAAGTGCTAAATAGCGAAACAGATTTTTAAAGAAAAACATAGCAAAACTAATGACACAAATAAAAAGTAGAGCTTTTTCAATACCACCAGTTTCCATCATTTGTGTTACATAATAACTTAAACTGTTCTGTACATAATCATAAATTCCTTTTACACCGGTAAACTCGGGTTTTGTTGTAACCCTTTCATCTTTTCCAAATAAGATTCCAAGTACAGGAATAAATGCCAATACAGATAAAACATTAAAAATTGCATACAAAATATTGAATAAAACATTTAACCATGCATATTTTGAATATGGTTTTGCGTACCGAAGTATTTTTTTAAAATAATCCAATAGATTATAATTTTAGTTCTTTAATTATCCTTTTGATCTTATCATCTAATTCTGTTTCTGTAATATGATGATTTTCAATACTTGGCATTGGCTTGTTTACACTAAAGTAAAATTTAATTTTGGGTTCGGTACCACTTGGACGAGCGGCAATTTTAGTGCCATTTTCTGTTTCGTAAATTAAAACATTTGATTTAGGTATTTCTATTGCACTTTCTTCTCCACTAATTAAATTCGTGCAAATTGATGTTTGATAATCATATAGATATTTAATTTTTTCACCATCAATTTCAGTTATTGGATTTTCACGAAGATCAACCATCATTTGTTTAATCTCATTAGCACCTTCAATACCTTTTTTAACAACTGAAATTAAATGCTCTTTGTAAAAGCCATGTTCTTTATATAATTTTAATAATTCAAGATAAACGGAACTTCCGTTTGATTTTGCCTGAGCAGCTATTTCACAAGCTAAAATAGTTGAAGAAACAGCATCTTTATCTCTTACATAATCACCTACCATAAAGCCGAAACTTTCTTCACCTCCACCAATAAAATCTTGTTTACCTTCGGCTTCACGAATCATTTTTGCTATCCATTTAAAACCGGTTAAACCAATTTTGGTTTCTACACCATAACTATCTGCGATTTTATTTATTAAAGCAGTAGAAACAATTGTTGAACCAATAAATTGCTTGCCGTTTATTTTACCTTCTTCTTTCCATTTATTGATTAAAAAATTACTCAAAACAGCAAAAGTTTGATTTCCGTTCAATATTACTAATTCTTCATTTAGATTCTTTACAGCAATTCCCAAACGGTCGCAGTCTGGATCTGTCCCAATTACGATATCAGCATCAATTTTTTTAGCAAGATCTATTGCCATTTTTAAAGCTTCTGGTTCTTCAGGATTAGGAGATTTAACAGTTGGAAAATCGCCATTAGGTTCTCGTTGTTCTTCTACAATACTAACATCTGTATACCCGGCTTTATCAAAAGCTTCAGGAACTCCTTTGATTGATGTTCCGTGTAATGGAGTGAAAACAATTTTTAAGTTTTCTCTGTTTTTTGTATTTTTTGACGTGGCATTTTTTACGGCAGCATCAGTAAATTTTTCATCAATTTCTTCACCAATAATCTCGATTAATTCTTCCTTAGCATCGAATTTAATATCACTAAAACTAAGTGCATTAATTTCATTGATTATTTCACCATCTTGAGGTGGAACTATTTGAGCTCCATCGTTAAAATAAACTTTATAACCATTGTATTCTGGTGGATTATGCGATGCAGTTAAAACTAAGCCGGCATCACAGTTTAATTCTCTTACTGCATAAGAAAGCTCTGGAGTTGGACGAAGGTCTTCAAATAAATAAACTTTAATATTATTAGCAGAAAACACATCGGCTACAGACTTTGCAAATGTTTGAGAGTTATGACGACAGTCAAAAGCGATTGCGACTTTTAAATCTTTATCAGGAAAGGTTTTTTGTAAATAGTTTGATAATCCCTGGGTATTTTTACCTAAGGTGTATTTATTGATTCGGTTGGTTCCTGCACCCATAATACCACGCATTCCACCGGTTCCAAATTCCATATCTTTATAAAACCTATCGGTTAAGTTAGTTGAATTTTCATCAATTAATTGCTTAATTTCTTCTTGAGTTTCTTTATCAAATGGTTCTTGTAACCATTGTTTGGCTTTGTTAAGAATTTCAGTTGTAATCATTATTTTTGAAGTTTAGTATGGCAAAGATAAACTTTTTGGCATTAAAGTACAGTCGATTATAATGACTTTATTATGCCGAAGAAAAAATATAATGTGATGATAGGAATGTTTATTGATAAAGCAAAAAGAAACGAGATAAGTTATAATAATAGTATTTACTTAATCTTAAAAAGTATAACCAATACGTAAATGTAAATCGGCTGCCACTCCTCCATAATCATCATCAAATTGATAACCATATCCAAAGCCAATACCGGTTTCATAAGTAAAATGATCACCTAGAGTCCTTTTTAGTCCCCATTTAGGAATAAAAACTATTTGATTGGAGACAATTATATTATCATCATTTGAGATGGTAAACCAATCAGGGTTAAAACTTACTTTTAATCCAATAAAATTAGCGCTATTTTTTGAGGTATTTTTTCCCTTTCTGTTTCTTCTTTCAAAATTGTAATACCATCTAGGTTCGGCAGTAATAACGGGAGCCAAAACATAGGTATTTATGCCAAAAAGATCACTATACCTATATCCACCATCAAAACCTAGTTCTGATCTTAATGCAATTTCATTTGAAAGCCTGATTTCGCTATGAAACCAAATACCTAAAATACCTGTTTGTATACCGTAAATTGATTTTTCAACACTTGAATTTTGAGCTGAAATTTTTGATGCCATTAATAGAATAATGGCAATCATTGCAATTTTAAATTTCATAAGAAGACTTTCTGTAAATCTATTATTATTATTATGCAAATTATAGATTCAATTTTTCACTAACTATATATCTAGCTTCATTTCGTTTTGAACGTAAAATTAATTCACCAATAAAACCAGCCAAGAAAAATTGTGATCCAATTATCATTGAAACTATAGCAATAAAAAACCACGGATTATCTGTTACTAAGATAGTTGGTTCATTATTGTAAAGTTTTATAAGTTTTGAAATACCGACAAAAAGAGAGACGAAAAAACCAATAATAAACATAAATGTTCCTAATAATCCAAAAAGATGCATAGGTCGTTTTCCATATTTTGTAAGAAAGCTAATTGTAATTAAGTCTAAAAAACCGTTAATAAAACGATCCATACCAAATTTGGTGGTTCCATATTTTCTTACCTGATGTTGTACAACTTTTTCATCAATTTTATTAAAGCCTGCATTTTTTGCTAAAACAGGAATATAACGATGCATTTCTCCAGAGACATCAATATTTTTTACAACTTCATTTTTGTATGCTTTGAGTCCGCAGTTAAAATCGTGAAGATGCAATCCTGAAGTCTTTCTAGCAACAGCATTGAATAGTTTGGAAGGAATATTTTTACGAATTTTCGAATCGTAGCGTTTCTTTTTCCATCCCGAAATAAGATCGTTATTATCTTTTGTAATTAGATTAAAAAGCTCAGGTATTTCTTCAGGGTTATCTTGTAAATCGGCATCCATAGTAATTACCACATCACCTTTTGCATCTTTAAAAGCGGCATTTAATGCTTGTGATTTCCCATAATTAACACTGAATTTTAATCCTTTTACATTTGGGTTTTTTTTAGATAATTTTTCAATGATCTTCCACGAACCATCAGTACTTCCATCATCGATAAATAATATTTCATAAGAATAACGATTGGATTGCATAACTTTTACAATCCAATCGTGTAATTCGTTTAAAGATTCTTCCTCATTGAGTAGTGGAATAACTACTGATATATCCATTAAAAATATTTTAGTATTGTTCTTCTTTGTTCTTTTTTAAAACTAACCCTATAATTAGTGAAATAATTAAACCGTAAAATAAGCCACCCATTATGCTAATCGCAGAAATCACTAAAGGAGAAGTGAGTTTTTCAACAAAAGCTAAGCCCTGTTCAACTTGATCATCGGTAAGGTTAGGGTTTTGTTCTATCATTTGTACTTCCGCTTTTTCCATTACATTAGCAATAAAATCAGGTTCTATAAAATTCATAAAAATTAATGAATAAACAACCGAAATTATTGAGCCAACTACAGCTACACCAATACCTGTTTTTATAGCCTCACCAATAGTTAAATATCCGTCATTAAAATCTTTATATTTTTTTATAGCCAAATAAATAACAGTAGCCATTATTAGAAAGCCAAAAGTGGCTTGTTTCCAATCTTGGTCATAATGCATTCCTAGGGCATATAAGATAACGCTTAGTAGAATAGATACAACCCCTAATATAATTCCGTAATGAAGTGTGATTTTTGAAGTAGATTTTTGTTGGTTTTCCATAAGTTAAATGATTTAATTTTAAACAAATATACTTTATTTACTTTTACATCATAATATATCCATTAAAATAGTTTTTAAAAATATAAAAAAAATATTGTCAAATTAAAAAAGGGTTGTAAATTTGCAGCCGGCAAGTCCTGCACAACCAGCTCCCTTTGAATCCTCCAGGGCGGGAACGCAGCAAAGGTATTAGGTTGTAGCGGTGTGATGCAGGTAGCTTGCCTTTTTTTTAGACCATCCTAACCTTCCTAAAAAGGAAGGAATTCTATAAAATTTCATCTTTTTAATTATGAGCAAAGTAATTTTAATAACCGGAGCATCTTCAGGTATTGGAAAAGTTACAGCAGAATTTTTAATACAAAAAGGATATAAAGTTTATGGCACAAGTAGAACTCCAAAACAAAATAATTTATCATTTGAGCTGATTGCATTGGATGTGAATAACTTAGAAAGTATTAAAAAGTCAATTCAGTTGATAGTTGAAAAAGAAGGAAGATTAGATATTTTAATCAATAATGCTGGGAAGGGAATTACTGGTCCGGTTGAAGAAACTCCAACTAGTGAAATGCGGAATGTTTTTGAGACTAATTTTTTTGGTGCTATCGAAATGATGAAGGCTGTTTTACCGCAAATGCGTAAACAAAAATCAGGATTGATTATTAATGTTACTTCTATTGCGGGTTATATGGGTTTACCTTTTCGGGGAATTTATTGTGCTACCAAAGGCGCTTTAGAAACTGTTACAGAAACTATTCGTATGGAAATAAAAGAATTTGGAATTCAAGTTACCAACGTGGCTCCTGGTGATTTTGCAACCAATATTGCGGAAGGAAGATATCATACTCCTGTTTTTGAAGATTCAGCCTACAAAGAGATTTATCAAAAAAATTTAGATTTAATGGATGCACATGTAGATAGTGGAAGCGATCCAATTGATATGGCAGAGCAGATATATAAAATTATTCAAACCCCAAACCCTAAAATTCATTATAAAGTAGGAAGTTTTATGCAAAAATTTTCAATTGTATTAAAACGAATTCTACCCGATAAACTTTATGAAAAATTGATAATGGGGCATTATGGAATGTGATTTGGAATATGGAAGTTGTGATTGAGAGAAGGAGGAATTAAGAAGATAAAAATTTACTTTATTATGGTTTGATGGACGAACTTATTGTGTTGAAAACTACTATCCAATTTTAAATTATTAATTATTCAATTTTAAATTATTAATCTATATTTGTAAAAATTAAAAAAATATATAATAGATGAAATTTTTTATTGATACTGCAAATTTAGACCAAATTAAAGAGGCTCAAGCACTTGGAATTTTGGATGGTGTAACTACAAATCCATCTTTAATGGCAAAAGAAGGAATTACCGGAGAAGAAAATATTATCAATCATTATAAAACAATTTGTAAAATTGTTGAAGGAGATGTTAGTGCTGAAGTTATTTCTACTGATTTTGATGGAATGGTAAGAGAAGGTGAAGCCTTAGCTGCCTTAAACCCTCAAATTGTAGTTAAATTACCTATGATTGCCGATGGTATAAAAGCTTGTAAATATTTTTCTGATAAAGGAATTAAAACAAATGTAACTTTGGTGTTTTCTGTTGGTCAGGCTTTACTTGCTGCAAAAGCAGGAGCAACTTATGTTTCTCCATTTATTGGTCGTTTAGATGATATTTCCACAGATGGTTTAAACCTGATTTCAGAGATTAGATTGATCTATGATAATTATAATTTTAAAACTCAAATCTTAGCAGCTTCTGTTCGTCATACGATGCATATTATTGATTGTGCAAAATTAGGTTCAGATGTAATGACAGGACCATTAAGTGCAATAAAAGGGTTATTAAAACACCCTTTAACCGATATTGGTTTAGCTCAATTTTTAGCAGATTATAAAAAAGGAAATTAGTTTTAGGATAAACAAAAAAGATATTTTTTCTGAATATAATATATGAACTCACAGGTTTTTTACTTGTGAGTTTTTTTGTGATTATTATCATCTATGCAAACTGTCAACTACAAACTATTTTTTACGTACTTTTGAAATAAATACAATTACTAAGTTTATGGAACCAATAGTTAAAAAGCAAAGAGATTATTTTAATACTAATGCAACTAAAAGTATTGATTTTAGAAAAGAGCAACTTAGAAAGTTAAAAAGGTTGTTGAAGGACAATGAGGACGATTTAAATAAAGCTATTTACAAGGATTTTAAAAAATCTGCTTTTTGTAATTATACTAGTGAACTTTCTATTTTGTATAACGATATTGATGAAGCTATTAAAAATGTAAAGAAATGGTCTGCCATAAAGAATGTAAGTACTAATTTATTAAACCTTCCTGCAAAAAGTTATATAATTCCGGAACCTTTAGGAGTTTCACTTGTAATTGGAGCATGGAACTATCCTTATCAGCTATCAATAGCCCCTGCAATTGCAGCAATTACTGCCGGAAATACAGTAGTACTAAAACCAAGTGAGTTGCCAATTAATACAAGTAATATTATGGCAAAATTGATTAATAAAAATTTTGCTCCTGAATTTTTTAAAGTTGTTGAAGGTGGTATTCCAGAAACAAAAGAACTTCTCGACCAGAAATTTGATAAAGTTTTTTTTACTGGAAGTAGCTATGTTGGAAAAATAGTTTATCAAGCAGCAGCAAAACATCTAACTCCGGTTACTTTGGAATTGGGAGGTAAGAGTCCAGCTTTTTTTACTGAAAAATGTGATTTAAAAATTGGTGTAAAAAGGATGATTTGGGCAAAATTTTTAAACGCCGGACAAACTTGTGTGGCACCTGATTATATTTTAGTACACAAAAACATTAAGGATGAATTTTTAAAAACGGTTAAAGCAGAGGTAGAGAATTCACATTTTGCATTTGAAAATGATAATTATGTACAAATTATTAATGAGAGCAACATGCATAGATTAATTGCTATGTTAGATGAGAATAAAATTTATTTAGGAGGAAAATATGATATAAAAGAAAGATTTTTTGAACCAACAATTCTAACTGATGTAACATTTGATGATACTATCATGAAAGATGAGATATTTGGCCCGATTTTACCTGTAATCGAATATGATGACATTGATGATATTATTGGCAAAGTGAAATCTAGATCAAAACCTTTAGCTTTATATATTTTTTCAAAAGAGAAAAAAATAAGGCAAAAAATATTAAACGATATTTCTTTTGGCGGTGGAGCAATAAATGATGCTATTATGCATCTTACCAATACCAATATGGGATTTGGTGGAGTTGGTGAAAGTGGAATGGGAAATTATCACGGTGAAAGTGGTTTTAAAGCATTTTCACACTACAAGAGTATTTTAGATAAATCAACCCTAATAGAACCCAATTTAAAATACCACCCAAGAACAGATAAAAAGCTAAAATTGATTAAAATGATTTTGGGACAAAAATAAAAGTAAATCAGAAATTTAAAAGTTTAAAATATTAATATGAAATCTAATCCTTACCAAGTTGTTGACTCGATAGATTTGAGTAAAATACCAACAAAAATTGAATTTGATAATGCAAAAGGTCAATTAAAAAAAGTTAGAAAAAAAATCAGTAAAATTCAAAATACTATGTATGCTCATGGTAAATACAGTGTTTTGATTTGTTTTCAGGGTATGGATACTGCAGGAAAGGATAGTTTGATACGTGAAGTATTTAAAAGCTTTAATACACGTGGTATCAATGTGCATAGTTTTAAACAACCAACCGATTTAGAAAAAGATCACGATTTTATGTGGAGGCATTATATTGCTTTACCTGCTAGAGGCAAGTTTAGTATTTTTAATCGTACACATTATGAAAATGTGTTGGTTACCAGAGTGCATCCCGAATATATTTTAGGAGAAAATATACCATCAGTGACAAGTGTTGATGCGATTGATGATAAATTTTTTCACAAAAGAATGGAACATATTAATGATTTTGAAGATCATATTGCTGAGAATGGAACAATCATATTCAAATTCTTTTTAAATATTTCGAAAGATGAACAAAAATACCGTTTGTTAAGAAGAATTAGACTTGAAGAGAAGAATTGGAAGTTTTCTTCTGGAGACCTTGAAGAGAGAGAATTATGGGATGATTATATGACTTGTTATGAAGATATGCTGAATAGAACTTCAAAACCTAAAGCACCATGGTTTGTGATTCCTTCAGATGATAAACCAAGTGCGCGTTTACTTG
Organism: Flavobacteriia bacterium; assembly: GCA_030625645.1. Lineage (GTDB taxonomy): Bacteria > Bacteroidota > Bacteroidia > Flavobacteriales > Flavobacteriaceae > Namhaeicola. The sequence continues at coordinate 14,533 of DAOUQH010000033.1, forward strand.
TTGCTCAAATAATTCTTGAAACTCTACAACAATATCACGACATTGAAGAACCTGAATTAGATGCAAAAACCAAAGCTAATTTAAAGGAGTATGTTAGAATTTTAGAGAGTGATTAAAATGTTTTTTTTAAGATATTACAAAAAACCTTGTAAATTTTTAATTTCATCACGTAATTTTGCCGCAGCCAAAAAATCCAAAGCTTTAGCTGCCGTCTCCATATACTTGCGTTTTTCACGGATACGTTTTTCAATTTCAGGTTTTGGTAGATATTCCAAATCTGCTTCGGCAGCTTTATTGATTGCTTCTTCGTATTGATAAGATACTGTTTGTTTTTTGGTAAGTGATTCATCAATATTTTTCTTGATCTGGGTAGGAGTAATGTTGTGTTTGGTATTATAAGCTATTTGTTTTTCTCTACGTCTTTCTGTCTCATCAATAGTTAGTTGCATACTTTTTGTAATCTTATCGGCATACATTATTGCTTTCCCATTAATATTTCTAGCTGCTCTACCAACTGTTTGGGTGAGTGATCGATGACTACGTAAGAACCCTTCTTTATCGGCATCTAATATTGCCACTAAAGAAACTTCTGGTAAATCTAATCCTTCCCTTAAAAGGTTAACACCAATTAGAACATCAAATAAACCTTTTCGTAGATCTTTCATGATTTCTACTCTTTCTAAAGTGTCAACATCAGAGTGGATATAGCGACAACGAATCTGTATTCTAGTTAAATATTTTGTTAATTCTTCTGCCATACGTTTGGTTAAAGTGGTTACCAAAACTCTTTCATCTTTTTCAACTCGTAGTTGAATTTCTTCTATTAAATCATCAATTTGATTTAAACTAGGTTTGACTTCTATTTCTGGATCTAATAATCCTGTTGGGCGAATAACTTGCTCTGCGATAATTCCTTCAGCTAATCTTAATTCATAGTCTGCAGGAGTAGCACTAACATATATTACTTGATTTTGAATAACTTCAAACTCTTCAAATTTTAATGGTCTGTTATCCATTGCTGAGGGTAATCGAAAACCATATTCAACCAAATTTTCTTTTCTAGAACGGTCACCTCCATACATAGCATGCACTTGCGGAACTGTAACATGACTTTCATCAATTACCATTAAATAATCATTGGGAAAATAATCTAATAAACAAAAAGGACGAGTTCCTGCTGGTCTTCCGTCAAGATATCGAGAGTAATTTTCTATTCCGCTACAATAGCCTAATTCGCGAATCATTTCTAGATCGAATTCGGTTCTTTCTTTTAGTCGTTTTGCTTCCAGTCCTTTCCCTATTTCATTAAAATAAGCCACTTGCTTCATCATATCTTCTTGAATTTCATGAATGGCATTTTGTAAAACATCAGGTGAAGTCACAAATAGATTTGCAGGATAAATATGAATACTTTCAAATTTTTCAACAATTTGATTACTTATTAAATCAAAACTTTCAATTTCTTCGATTTCATCTCCAAAAAAATGTACTCGATATCCATTTTCACCATAAGATGGATAAATAGAAACCGTATCTCCTTTCACTCTAAAAGTTCCACTTTTTACTTCGGCATCAGTACGAGAATACAGAGAAGTTACTAATTGATGCAAAAATTTAGTACGTGTTATCAATTGATCAACTTCTATGGTAATGATATTTTTTTTGAATTCTATCGGGTTTCCTATTCCATATATACAAGAAACAGAGGCAACTACCAAAACATCTCGTCTTCCTGAAAGCAAAGAAGAAGTTGTGCTTAAACGCATTCGTTCAATTTCATCATTTATCGATAGATCTTTTTCAATATATGTTCCGGTTGTTGGTAGGTAAGCTTCGGGTTGATAATAATCATAGTAAGAAACAAAATATTCTACAGCATTATCAGGAAAAAATTGTCTGAATTCAGAATAAAGCTGTGCAGCCAGAGTTTTATTATGTGCTAAGATCAATGTTGGTCTTTGCACTTTATCAATAACATTAGCAATTGTAAAAGTTTTTCCGGAACCAGTAACGCCAAGTAAAACCTGATATTTTTCGTTACTCTCAATTCCTTGGGTCAATTGATCAATTGCCTGAGGCTGATCTCCGGTAGGTTTAAATTTTGATTCTAACTTAAATTGCATTTTATACCAAATTAAATTTATAATATCTTATTTAAATTGTTTATTTTTCACAATATCTTTGTTTAAATATTTGACTATAACTAAGGCTATACTAAAATATTTTGCCTCAATCTTGTAAAAACTAATTCAATTCAATTTTACGACATTACAAAATCAAATTAGTATTACAAAAATAGTATTTTTTGCATGGAAAAGATTTTTTTTATTACTTTAGGTGATTCAAAAATTAGAGACAATATTTAAAAATTCCAAAAATGAGTAATTATCATATAAAACACTTAGAAGAATATTTTCAAATACATAGGAAATCAGTTAGGAATCCAGAAGGTTTTTGGGAAGAAGTAGCTGAAGAACATTTTATTTGGCGAAAACGTTGGGATAAAGTGCTGAGTTGGGATTTTAGGAAGCCAGAAGTGAAATGGTTTGAAGGAGCAAAACTTAATATTACTGAAAATTGTATTGATAGGCATTTGAGAATTCGTGGAGATAAAACAGCTATTCTATTTGAACCAAATGATCCAACAGAGGAAGCAGAGCATATTAGTTATCAGCAGTTATATGAGCGAGTGAATCAATTCTCTAATGTATTGAAAGATCAAGGTATTAAAAAAGGAGACAGAGTTTGTATCTATTTACCAATGATTCCTGAGTTAGCAATTTCAACTTTAGCATGTGCACGTATTGGTGCAATTCATTCGGTAGTTTTTGCAGGATTTTCATCGACAGCACTGGCAACAAGGATTAATGATAGTGATTGTAAAATGGTTATAGCATCAGATGGATCCTATAGGGGTTCAAAAACAATAGATTTAAAAGGAATTGTAGATGAAGCTTTAGAAGAGTGTCCTGGTGTGGAAACTGTTTTGGTTGCAAAACGTATCAATTCTGATATTGAAATGAAAGAAGGTCGTGATAAGTGGTTACAACCTTTATTAGATGAAGCAGATACAGAATATGAACCTGAAATTATGGATGCAGAAGATCCTTTGTTTATTTTATATACTTCTGGTTCAACCGGAATGCCGAAAGGAATGGTGCATACAACTGCAG
>DAOUQH010000083.1 GCA_030625645.1 Flavobacteriia bacterium
TTCTTTATTGTGGTATTAAAACTAGATAACCATTCTTCACGAAACCTATAGTAGGAAAGATTTTTAGAAAAATATAAATTTAAAACCTTATTCTTTTTATCAATAAAGGCACTATCAATATTTACAGACGACATATTTTGAGGAAGTAAATCTTCTTCTTCGATAGCCTTAATAGTTTTCTTTGATAACTTTTTAAATTGCTTATCACTTAATTTTTCAAAATTGGAATTATTAATCTGAGAGAATGAATCCACATAAAAAACCAATAAAAACAGAAAACTAAAAAAGAATTTGGTAAAATTCATATCAAAAAATATTTTAAAGCAAATTTAAAGAAAAATAAGAGTTAGTGAAACTTTTAACCTTAATTTAAAATCATCTTAAAGCTTGCTAATATCTATATAATTGTCACTCATTTTATTTTATATAATTTTTTCACTTTTGCAAATCATTGAATATTATACTCTTAAAAGATTTTTATAAATTATTTCAATTTTTATTTTCTTAAAAAACTTTATTTATTTATCGTTTATCAATAATTATTTACCTTTTTATGATAAATTTAACATAGTTGCATCTGCAACTAATTCATTATTTTTATGATATTTGCAAAAAATTTAATTATTACAATAATGCAAAAAATTCGTTTTGAAAATACTGTCTTACCATGCTTGGGAAAAACAGCAAAGTTAGCCGGATTTTATTTTACAGATGCCTTTCATGAAAAGGACATTGATCTATCAAAAGAACAATGGTTAGTTTTAAAAAAACTGAATGATAATGATGGTATGGTGCAAAATGATTTGGCATTTATCACAAATCGTTCTAAAACCTCTTTGACTAGATTGATCAATACTATGGAGAAAAGAGATTATGTGGAAAGGATTACTTCAAAAACAGACAAGCGTATTAACCATGTTTTTTTAACACAAAACGGTAAAGTAATCTTTAAAAAATCTCTACCTGTTTTACAACAAATTATGGTTGAGTTAACACAAGGTATCCCAATAAATGACATAGAAAGTGCAATTAATGTAATGCACCATATTCAAGATAATATTAATAAAAAAATAACCAAATAATTTAATTATAACGATGAGAAAAATTGTTAGCATAATACTCGGAATTCTTTTAATTGTTTTAGCATTTTTTGTTGTAAAAGCAATGATTAACAGCAATAAAAAGGTGAAAATGAAAGCTCCAAAAATTGTAAAAACAGTTTTTGTTGAAGAGGTAAAAAATAAAGAAACTCCTGTAATAATTTCAGCAAATGGTAATTTAGTTGCCAAAAATAAAATTGAACTTTTTAGTGAAGTTCAAGGTATTTTACAACCTATTAGTAAAGATTTTAAAGCTGGAACAAAATACAGAAATGGCGAAGTAATACTAAAAATAAACAACGAAGAGCATTATGCAAATTTACAAGCTCAAAAAAGTAAACTGTTTAATTCAATCACTTCAATTATGCCTGATATTCGTTTAGATTTCCCTAATGAATATCAAAAATGGCAAAATTATTTAGCAAATTTTGATTTTAATAAAACTACTCCTGCCCTACCTAAAACCAATTCTGAAAAAGAAAAATTCTTTATTTCGGGTAGAAATATTTTTACTAGTTATTACAGCGTGAAGAATATGGAAGTTCGATTAAGCAAATATACTATTAGAGCTCCATATAATGGTATTCTTACAGAAGCGATGGTAAACCAGGGATCATTAGTAAGACAGGGACAAAAAATTGGTGAGTTTATAAAACCTGATATTTATGAAATGGAGATTGCTATTAATGCAAATTACAAAGATTTATTGAAAGTTGGCGAAAAGGTAGATTTACATAATTTAGAAAAAACTAAGAGCTGGACAGGTAAAGTAATTCGTATTAACGGTAAAGTTGATCAAACTTCTCAAACTATAAAAGTTTTTATTCAAATTAATAGTAATGAGTTAACGGAAGGTATGTATCTAGAAGCTGATCTAGTAGCCAAATCAGAAAAAGATGCGTACGAAATCCCAAGAAAACTTTTGATAAATAAAAATAGTGTATTTGTACTTAAAAATGACACTATTTTAAATATTGCAAATGTTAAACCTGTTTATTATAATGATCAATCCGTTATTATCAAAGGCTTAGCAGATGGAACCAAAATACTTACCAAAACTGTTCCTGGTGCTTTTGAAGGAATGGTGGTAAAGATCCATGAAGAAGAGTAAGCAACTAAAGAGCCAAAAAATAATAGTTTTTTAAAATTATAGTATGAGAAAAATAATCACATATTTCATCAAATATCCTGTTGCAGTAAATGTAATGATTATTGCCTTTGTAATATTAGGTATTATAGGTGCTAAATCGATGAAATCTTCCTTTTTTCCTTTAACCGAATCTAGAAATATAAATATTTCATTATTCTATCCGGGTGCTTCACCCGAAGAAATGGAAGAAGGAATTGTATTAAAAATTGAAGATAATTTAAAAGGTATTGTAGGTGTAGAACGAGTAACATCTGTTTCTCGTGAAAATTCGGCAACAATTAGCATTGAAACTGTAAAAGGAAAAGATATTGATGTTGTTTTAGCCGATGTAAAGAATGCTGTTGATAGAGTTCCTTCAAAACCTACAGGAATGGAACCTCCAGTTATTTCAAAGGTTGAAAGTACAATGCCTACAATAAACTTTAGTGTAAGTGGTGAAGGTATTTCTTTAAAAACTTTGAAACAATATGCTCGCCAAGTTGAAAATGATCTTCGTAGAATGGATGGTGTATCCCAAGTATTTATCTCTGGTTTTCCTCTTGAAGAAATTGAAATTTCTGTTCGCGAAAGTGATTTAAGAGCTTATGACTTATCTTTTGCCGAAGTTGCAAATGCAGTTAAACAAACCAATTTATTGATTACCGGTGGTAATATTAAAACAGATGCTGAAGATTTTTTAATTCGTGCAAAAAATAGAAATTATTATGGTGATGAACTTAATAATATTATTGTAAGAGCTGATAAATCTGGTAATATTATACATTTGAGTGACGTAGCTGAAGTTAAAGATATATGGAATGAAAATCCGGACAGAATCTATTTTAATGATAGAACTGCAATTAGTATCCAAATAAACAACACAAATAATGAAGATCTAATTGCTACTGCTGAAAAAACTAAAGAATACATTACAACTTTTAATGAACAGCATGATAATGTTAAATTAAATATTGCAAGTGACCGTTCAATTACACTTACACAACGAACTAAATTATTAACCAATAATGCCATTGCTGGAATACTTTTGGTTTTATTATTTTTATCCATATTCTTAAACGTTCGCTTAGCATTTTGGGTGGCTGCTGGTTTACCAATTGCATTTTTTGGCATGTTTATGTTTGCAGCACAATTGGGAGTGACAATTAATGTACTTTCTCTTTTTGGAATGATTATCGTTATTGGTATTTTGGTTGATGATGGTATTGTTATTGGTGAAAATATATACCAGCATTACGAAAAAGGAAAAACACCAATTCAAGCTGCTATTGATGGTACGATGGAAGTAATTCCTCCAATTGTATCAGCAATTTTAACAACAATTATTGCATTTTCTACTTTTTACTTTTTAGATGGTAGAATGGGCGAATTCTTTAGTGAAGTATCAACAGTTGTAATATTAACACTTAGCGTTTCATTAATCGAAGCACTCATAATTTTACCTGCTCATATTGCACATTCTAAAGCATTGGTGAGAAAAGACAAAAAAAGAACCGGTATTTTTAAATTTTTTCAGAATATAAATATCTATGCTGATAAATTCTTAAAATATTTAAGAAATGAATTATATGCACCTTACTTACGATTTTTCTTAAAGCATAAATTCTTAGGATTCGCTATCCCAATTTCTCTATTAATATTTTCAATTGGTGGTTTATCAAGTGGAATCGTAAAAACCGCATTCTTTCCTAAAATGGCAAGTGATAGAGTAGATATTAATCTTGTAATGCCTCAAGGTACAAACGAAAAGATTACAGATTCAATAATTTCAAAAATTGAGGAGGCTGCCTGGATTGTAAGTGATGAATTTACCGAGTCAAGACAAAATGATCATCATCAAGTAATTCAAAATATCGTCAAACGTATTGGTCCAGGAACCAATAAAGCAAAGTTGACAATAAATTTATTACCTGGTGAATTACGTGATTTTCCTTCTTTAGATATTACAAATGCAATTCGTGATAAAGCAGGTAATATATATGGCACTGAAAGTTTAACTTTTGGTTCGGGAATGAATTTTATGGGAAGCCCAGTTTCTGTTTCTCTTTTAGGAAATGACATTAGTGAATTAAAAGCTGCTAAAGCTGAACTTAAAAAAGAACTGCAAAGTAATCCTCAATTAAAAGATATTACAGATAATGACCCTGCTGGTATAAAAGAAATAAGAATTAAGTTAAAGGATAATGCACATATTCTAGGCTTGACCTTACAATCAATTATGAGTCAGGTTCGATATGGTTTCTTCGGATTTCAAGCACAGCGTTTTCAACGTGGACAAGATGAAATTAAAGTTTGGGTTCGTTATGATAAAAAAGATAGATCCTCAATTAAGAATTTAGATGATATGTGGATATCAACTCCTTCAGGAAGCAAGGTGCCATTTAGTGAAATTGCAACTTATGAAATTGAACGTGGTGAAGTTGCAATAAACCATTTAAACGGATTACGAGAAATTCAACTTACAGCCGATTTAAAATCAAAAGATGATAGTGAAGTTGAAATCATGAATGATATTAAAAATCGTATCATGCCTGAAATTACTTCAAAATATCCAACTATAAAAGCTAGTTATGAAGGTCAAAATAGAGATGCTGAGAAAACAAAAAAATCAGTAAATATTGTCGGTCCAATAATATTATTATTGATATATTTAGTTATTGCATTTACTTTTAGATCATACAGTCAGCCTTTACTTTTATTATTGATGGTTCCATTTAGTTTAATTGGTATTGTTTGGGGTCATTATATTCATGGTTTTGCAATTAATATATTATCGTGGTTAGGGATTATTGCATTAATCGGTATTATGGTAAATGACGGACTGGTTCTAGTAGGTAAATTTAATAGTTATTTAAAAGAAGGATTAAAATATGACGAAGCTTTAGTGCAAGCAGGGATTTCACGTTTTAGAGCAATTTTCTTAACTTCAATAACAACAGTTGCAGGTCTTGCGCCATTGATGGCAGAAAAAAGTCGCCAGGCACAATTTTTAAAACCAATGGCAATTTCAATTGCATACGGTATTATAATTGCAACATTTTTAACCTTATTAATGCTACCGTTATTGCTGTCATTTAGCAATCAGATAACCGTATTTTTTAAATGGTTGATTACCGGTAAAAAAGTAACCAGAGAAGAAGTAACCAGAGCAATAAAAGAATTAAAAGTAGAAAATGAAGAACTCAAATAAAATAATCATATTAAGTATAATGTTAAGCTCATTTTTTGGTTTTTCACAAAAAGAATTATCAAAAAATGAAGCAGTAAACATTGCTTTTGAAAATAATTACGACATTAAAGTTGTAAATAATAATGTAAAAGTTGCTGAAAATAATGCCAGTATCTATAATAGTGGCTATTTACCTTCTGTTTCTGCTAATAGCGGAGCTAATTATCAGGATAAGAATAATGATAGTGAGTTTATAAATGGTGATAAAACAAGTAGTGAAAATCAAACTACTTCATATAATGCTTCGGTAGGTTTAAATTATACACTTTTTGATGGTTTTGGAAGGAAATACAATTATCAAAAACTACAAGAATTATATAATTTAAGTGAAATTCAGGCAAAACAAATAATGGAAAATACAGTTTTACAACTCTTAAATTCTTATTATGAAATCGCCAGATTAACACAGAGTAAAAATTTACAAAAAAAATCGCTAGAAATATCAAAAGCTAGATCTCTAAGAGAAAAGTACAACTATGAATACGGCCAGAAAACACAGTTAGATGTATTAAACTCTGAAGTTGATGTAAATAATGATAGTATAAGTTTATTGAATTTGAATCGCGAATTGGCCAATGCAAAACGTAATTTGAATGTTATTTTAGGAAGAGATGTAAATACAGATTTTGTAGTAGATACTACCGTTGTATATGCATTAGATCTTAATTTAGAAAATCTTTTACTTTCGGCAAATTCACAAAATAAAGTATTATTACAAGCTGAAAAAAATATTGAATTAAATGATTATAATCTTAAAATAAGTAAATCTAACTGGTACCCAAATATTGGCATGAATGGAGGTTATGGTTGGAATAGCTCTGATTTTGATTCAAATATTAGTTCTGCTTTATCATTAAGCAACCAAACTTCAAAAGGACTTAATGGAGGTGTTAGTTTATTTTGGAATATTTTTGATGGTGGTGCTACAAAAACTAGAGTTCAAAATGCTAAAATTGCCATTGATAATAGTAGTATCCAAAAAGAACAAATAGAACAGGAATTAGAACGAAATGTTAATAATGCCTGGGAGACTTATCAAAATGCTCTTTATATACTTCAAGCTGAGCAAAAAAATATAGAAACCAATAAAAGAAATTTTTCACGAAGTGAAGAACAATTTAAGTTAGGGCAAATAATTTCGGTAGAATTTCGTTTGGCACAAGTAAATTTATTGAATGCAGCAAACAATTATAACCGAGCAAAATACACTGCCAAAATAGCAGAATTGAGTTTATTACAGTTAAGTGGAGAGTTATTAGGAGCTGAATATTAGTTAATTATTGAATAGAATAAGTATCTAATTAAATAACCAAAAAACAATGAAAATTACCATACTTTGCGAAAATCAATCAAGTCATGAAGGTGCAAAAGTGTGTAAATCTGAATGGGGATTTTCTGCTTTTATTCAAAGTGAGGATGTTAATATTCTTTTTGATACTGGTCATACCGATATTTATTTACAAAATGCACGTCAATTAGGTATTGACCTCCAAGAAACTGATTTTATCATTCTTTCGCATCACCATTGGGATCATGCCGGAGGTTTACAATTTCATGATTTTAAAGAAAAGAAGAATCTTATTATTCACCCTGAGATAATTGATAAACTCCCTGAAAATTCTTCTAAACTCTTCCAAAGAGATTTTAATATTATTTCCTCAAAAAATAGTTTTGAATTCTCTAAAAACATTTTCTATTTAGGTGAAATACCTAGAAAAAATACTTTTGAAAAAGGAAAGTACAAAGAAGATAAAATGCTAGATGATTCAGCTATTGCAATAAAAACAGATAAAGGTGCTATCGTTGTAACCGGTTGCTCTCACGCAGGAATTAGCAATATTTGTGAATATGCAAAAGAAGTTACAGGTCAAAAATTATATGCTGTAATTGGTGGTTTTCATTTATTCGAGAATGATCCCGAAGCTGTAGATGGAACAATTGCATATTTTAAAAAGGAAAAAACCAACTACCTTTATCCAATGCATTGTGTTGATTTTCCTACTTTAGTAAAATTTCATAATATTTTTGGAATTGAAAAACTATCGACTGGAGATGTTATTGAGATAGGAGAATAAGAAAATTATAAAATTTTACATACTAAATCTTCTATCAATTTATCTGCATTTTTTATACTTTCCCGTGTAGATATCTTGTCTGTTTTGATTGCATATATTTTTGTTAAGCCCAAATCTGATAAAGAATATTTTTTTAAATTATTAGTTCCACAAACAGCTATAACAGGAATTTTATATTTTTTTGCGCTATCCCCTATTCCTTTTATGAATTTACCATAAAAAGTTTGATCATCAATTTTTCCTTCACCGGTAATTATTAGATCAATTTTATTCTCCTTCAATATTTTATCAAAATCATTTAATTTTAAGATAAAATCTATTCCTGATATTATTTTAGCATTGGTAAATGTAAAAAGTCCGAAACAAGTACCACCAGCTGCTCCAAACCCAGAAGTATCAGAAAAAAGAGAATTATTTTTAGAAGTAATATCAAATAAGTTTTTCATTCCATTTTCTAAAACAGGTAAATCCTCAATATTTGCCCCTTTTTGTAAAGCATAAGTATAAGTTGCTCCGGTTTTTCCTAGTAGAGGATTTACAACATCATTTACGGCAATAATTTCAATATTCTTAAAATTAAAATTTGAAGGGATTATATTATTAATCTCCCCTAAATTACTCCCATTTGTCTCAATATTTTTATCATTTTTATTAAGAAATTTAACACCTATAGCCCTTGCTAAACCTGTGCCTCCATCATTTGTTGCACTTCCTCCTAGACCTATAAATATCTTATTAACACCTTTTTCAATAGCATCTTTTATTTGTAATCCGGTTCCATAAGTTGAGGTAAATTTACAATCTCTATCTTTTGAGTCTAACAAAGATAAACCTGAAGTTTTAGCAAGTTCAATATAAGCTATTTTTGATTGAGTATCTATATAATAATAAGTTTCGATAGAATTACCAGCTGCATCTACAACCTTCGTTTTAATCACTTTTAAATTAGGAACTGTTTGTTTTATAGAATCTAAAAATCCATCTCCTCCATCAGAGGCCAAAATATATTTTACTTTATGTTTTTTGCTGTTTTTATTAATTCCTTTCATTAAAGCCTCAATAACTTCCTTTGCTGAAAGTGATCCTTTAAACTTATCGGGAATTAACAAAATATTCATGGAAAATACTTTTGATTAAAATTACGTATATTTTTTACAATGGAAATATAAGTATTAATTTTAAAATTACTTATTTTTGAATTCAAATTTATATTTAATGACTGCAAAAATCTTTATTCTAATCTTATTTGCATTTATTATTGCTTTAGCAATTTCCTACTTTCAAAATCTGTATAATAATTCTCATAGATATAAATACCATTATTTATTATTTGCTTTAAGAACTATTAGTCTTTTTATGATTCTATTGCTTCTAATCAATCCAAAAATAAAACACAGAACTTTAGAAATTTCAAAACCCATTTTATCGATTCTTGTTGACAATAGTTCATCTATAAAGTATTCCAAACAGAATTCATTAATTAATACTATTTTCAATAAGATTAAAACCAATCAGGAGATTCAAGACAAGTTCAATGTTAATTACTACGGCTTTGGTAAAAATATTGAAATTCAAGATAAATTTGATTTCACAAAAGAGCAAACAGATATATATAACACTCTATTTGATATCGATAAACTTTACAAAAACGAGAAGGCAACTACAATTTTAATTAGTGATGGAAATCAGAATTATGGCAAAAACTATTTATTTTATCAACCAAAACATAAAGTTTTTCCAATTATAATTGGAGATACAACAAAACATACCGACTTGCGTATTTCAAATCTAAATGTAAACGCATATAGTTACTTAGGAAATCAATTTCCGATTGAAGTTTTTATTCAATATCAAGGAGATAAAACTATCCAACCTATATTAAAAATTTACTCTAAAAATAAGGTGGTTTATAGTAAAAAACTACAGCTTTCTCAAGAAAATAACAGCAAACATCTTAACTTTAAGCTTCCTGCTTTAGCAAAAGGAAAACACTTTTACAAAGCTGTAATTTCATCTATTAAAAATGAAAAGAATACTAAAAATAATATCTTTAATTTTTCCGTTGAAGTATTAAATGAAAAGACAAATATTTTATTGGTTTATGATATTCTTCATCCAGATATTGCATTTTGGAAACGTTCTA
>DAOUQH010000097.1 GCA_030625645.1 Flavobacteriia bacterium
AATTAGGATTTGCAATAATTTTATCTTCCTTGGTCAATTCGCTAGCATTAATTTCAGGAACGATTAACTTTTTACTTGTATCCATACGCCATGCCGATGAGTTATCAACAACGGTTGTTCCTACAGCTGCAAATTTCGGAGCCCATTCTAAAGAAGTATTTCCTCCAGCTGAAAAAACAGCGATATCTGGTTTTAAATTTACAGCATCTTGTAAGCCAATAACTGTATAATCTTTTCCTTTAAAAGGGATGATTTTTCCTACAGATCTTTCTGAAGCAACAAGTAATAATTCGGTAATTGGAAAATTTCTTTCTTCCAGTACTCTTAACATAATATTTCCTACCATACCGGTGGCGCCTACAACTGCTAATTTCATTTTCTTATTATTTTTATAATATATTTTTTAAAGCTGCAAAGATTATAAAATATTTTTAAGATAAACATCACAAAATATAATATTTGTTATTAAAAGTTAAAAATATTTCAGTATCGGTTAATCTATTGTGAAAATAATAATTAGAGGGTAGAATTAAAATAAACTATTAAAAAAGCCATATAATCTACTCTGTATTTAGGCATTGTCTATAAAATTTTATTAAATAAATAATTGTATTTTTGCAGCACTTTAAAAACGAAGAAATTAGATGGTAAATTTAGACAAAAAAGAAATGCAGAAAATTGAATTAATGGCACCGGCAGGAAATTTTGAATCGCTGCAAGCTGCTTTGGATAATGGTGCTGATTCTGTATATTTTGGTGTGGAACAGTTGAATATGAGAGCACGAGCTTCAATTAATTTTACAATTGATGATTTATCTGAAATTTCAAAAAGATGTACTGAAAAAAATGTAAGAACTTACCTTACATTAAATACCATTATTTATGATCATGATCTAACCATTGTCAAAACTTTAATAAACGAAGCAAAAAAAGCAAATATTACAGCTATTATCGCTATGGATCAGGCAGTGATTGCTATGGCGAGAAGTGTTGATATGGAAGTACATATTTCTACTCAGATTAATATCACAAATATCGAAACTTTAAAGTTTTACGCTATGTTTGCTGATACAATTGTTTTGAGTAGAGAGCTGAGTTTACGTCAGGTTAAAAAGATTACAGATCAAATAATAAAAGAAGAAGTAAAAGGTCCTTCAGGACGTTTAGTTGAAATTGAAATTTTTGGACACGGTGCACTTTGTATGGCAGTTTCAGGAAAATGTTATATGAGTTTACATACTTTTAATTCGAGTGCAAATCGTGGTGCTTGTAAGCAAAATTGTAGAAAAAAATATACAGTTATCGATCAGGAAACTGGTATTGAAATGGAACTTGATAACGAGTATATTATGTCTCCTAAAGATTTGTGCACTATTGATATTTTAGATAAAGTTGCTGATGCCGGAGTAAGAGTTTTAAAATTAGAAGGTAGGGGTAGAGCTCCAGAATATGTTGCAAAAGTGACCAAATCTTACCGTGAAGCGATTGATAGTATTGCTGATGGAACTTATAATAAAGAGAAAGTTGAAAACTGGCTTGTCGAGCTAAAAAAAGTATATAATCGCGGATTTTGGAACGGATACTATCTTGGTCAAAAATTAGGTGAATGGAGTGATTCTTCTGGTTCTCAGGCTACTCAGAAAAAGCTTTATATTGGTAAAGGAATGCATTATTTTCCTAAAGCAAAGATTGGTGAATTTAAGTTAGAAGCTTTTGATCTAAAAATTGGAGATACGATTTTAATTACAGGACCAACTACCGGAGCGCAAGAGATGGAAGTTTCTCAAATGTTTGTCAACGATATTAAGGGTGATAAAGCACAACGAGGCGATTCTGTAACAATACCTTTAGATTTTAGAATTCGACCAAGTGATAAATTATATAAAATTGTTTTAGAAGAAAAAAAGGAAGAGAATAACTAAATTTTGATAAATGAAAGTTTACTCTCTTTTAAAATTAAATAAATTCATTAAGAATTACCGATTAAAATTTCTCGGACTTTTCTTGTTTCATAAACTAAATAAAAGATATTTAGCAGTTCATTTTGATCCAATAAATGCTTGTAATCTTCGGTGTAGAATGTGCTATTTTACAGATGATGATTATGTTAAGAAATTAAAAGGAACTTTTGATAAAAATGATTTACCATTATTCGGAAAAGCTGTTTTAAAAAGAGCTTTAAAATTACAAATAGGTTGCGGTACTGAGCCAACTTTGTATAAAGATTTGGATGATATTTTTAAAATAGCAAAGCAATATCAAGTCCCACATATTTCATTAACCACCAATGCAAATTTATTAACAAAAGAGAAAATTGAACTTTGGGTTCAATATGGTTTGAATGAAATTATTGTTTCTCTTCACGGAGTGTATCAAGCTAGCTATGAAAATTTTATGCAAAAAGGTGATTATAATAAGTTTTTAAATTCCTTACAAGTCATTACTGAGATTAAAGAGCAATATCCAAATCTATCTTTACGAATAAATTATACTTTTAATGAAGATAATTTCAATGAATTAGCTGATTTTTTTACAGTTTTTGGTAAATATAAAATTGACACATTACAATTACGACCTATTAGTAATTTGGGAAATACAAGTTATCGAAATTTTGGTATGGAAAAGATTCTTCCAGTTTATGATGAAACTCTTTTGGGGATAAGGAATTATTGCAAAATGAAAAGTATAACTTTGATTGCTGCTACATCTGCAAAAAATTTGGTTTCTCGCAAAAATATTGAAAGTATAATTTATAATTATACATATTGTTATATTTCTCCAACCGATTTTTGGCATAAAGATTTTGATTGGAAAAATGAAACTTATGATGAATATGCCAGTAGAAAAAAGATATCACAAGAGTTATTACAAAATATATTTACTTCTTCAAAAAGAATAAAAAGTTTACAAACTGAAAATTTGAATTACGATATTAATTAATAGTTTTTTTTTCATTTATATTTGAAAATGAATTGAATCTAAACTAAAAAATAAAATGGGAAAAAGCGCAATTGTTATTGGAGCAACATCCGGAATTGGAAGAGAGCTGGCAAAATTATTAGTAAGTGAAGGTTACAAAGTTGCAATTACTGGCAGACGTGAAGATAAATTACAAGAAATCCTAAAAGAAAACCCCAAAAAATATATTATTCAAAAGCATGATGTTACCAAGTTAGAACATTCCGAAAAGGTTTTTAATAAAATAATTGAAGAGTTAGGAGTTGTTGACCTAATTATTTATAGCTCTGGTATTGCTGAACCAAATTATAATTTAGAGTGGGAAAAATCACTTCCAACTTTGGAAGTTAATGTAATTGCAGCAGCCAAAATCTATGATATTTCTTATAATTTATTTCATAAACAGGGGTTTGGGCATTTGGTTGGAATTTCTTCAGTTGCAGGAATTAGAGGAAATAGACATACTCCAGCTTATTTTGCATCAAAAGCATTTCAAAATAATTATTTAGAATCTCTTTGGATGAAAGCAAAACGCAGTAAAGCAGATATTCATATTACAGATATTGCTCCTGGTTTTATAGATACCAAAATGGCTTTGGGTGATACTTTTGGAATGGCAACTGTAGAAAAAGCCACCAGGCAAATTTATTCGGCTATTAAGCGTAAAAAGAAAAAAGCTTATATTACTAAAAGATGGAGTTTTATTGCTTTTATAATGCGAATTTTACCGGCGAGTTTGATAATGAGATTTTAAACTTATCTATTTTAGAGGTTGGTATACGGGTTTTATAAATTTAGTCAGAGCTTCACTTTTTGTGAAGCTCTGACAAATAATATTTATTTAACTTCCATTCTCCAACCAAATTTATCTTCGGCACGGTTATATTGAATATCAGTGATTCGTTTTTTTAATCTTGCTGCAAAAGTTTCTTCTAATTCAGGTAAATCATAATCTGTATCTTTAAAACCAAATCCGGCAATAGGCGAAATAACTGCAGCAGTACCTGCACCAAACATTTCTTTTAAAGTTCCGTTTTCGGCAGCTTCAACCAATTCACTTACGGTAATTCTTCTAACTTCCACATTAATTCCTTCATCTTTGGCAATTTCTATAATACTTTTCCTAGTAATACCATCTAAAATTCTTTCACTAGTTGGAGCAGTAATTAAAGTATCACCAATTCGCATAAAAATATTCATTGCACCAGCTTCTTCAATATATTCATGCGTGGTATCATCAGTCCAGATTACTTGTTGGTAACCTTTTTCAATGGCTAAATTTGTAGGGTAAAATTGACCTGCATAATTACCGCCAGCTTTTGCATAACCAACTCCACCATTAGCTGATCTTGAATATTTTTGTTCGATTAAAACTTTCACTTTTCCACCAAAATAAGCACCAGAAGGTGAGCATGCAATAATAAATTTATATTCATTAGAAGGTGAAGCATGAAAGCCATTTCCGGTTGCAAAAACAAACGGACGAATATATAGTGAACTTCCATCCTTAGTAGGAATCCAATCGCTGTCTAGTTTTAAAAGAGCTTTTAGGCCTTCCATAAAGAAGGTTTCAGGAAATTCAGGTATTGCCAATCTTTTTGATGAAATATTAATTCTCTTTTGGTTTTCTAATGGTCTAAATAATAATATTTTGCCATTTTCATCTTTATAAGCTTTCATTCCTTCAAAAACAGATTGACCGTAATGAAAAATCTTCGCAGAAGGATCTAAGCTAATATTTTGAAAAGGAATTACTCTAGGATTTTGCCATTTTCCATCTTTATAATCAGATACAAACATGTGATCAGAATTATATTTCCCAAATGGTAAGTTGTTAAAATCTAATTCGTTTATTTTTGAGTTTGTAGTTTTCTCAATTTTAATTTTTGGATATGTTTCAGCTTTCATGAGTAGATAATTTGAATACAAAAATACTCAATATTACTTAATTTTTTATAGTGTTTACTAAGAATTTATTAAAGTATTTAGATTTTGTACCTTTGATTTTGAAAGATATATAAATGGAGAGAAAAATCATTATAACTGCTGATGGCTCATCTAGTTTGTATTTGCCCGAATGGGATGAGAATTACCACTCAAAGCATGGTGCAATCCAAGAAGCTAATCATGTTTTTATAAAACACGGATTGGATATGTTTGATAACAAATCTAGAATTGATATTCTTGAAATAGGTTTTGGTACTGGATTAAATTGTTTTATTACTTTTTTAGAATCTAAAAAACGAGATCTAATAATAAATTATGATGGGGTTGAGGCTTATCCGCTTAAAGCAGAAGAATTATCTCAACTGAATTATGTAAAAGAATTGAATGCCGAAAAATTTGCAAAGATATTTAATGAGATTCATGAAATATTATGGGAGGAAAATTATAAGATCGATGTAAATTTCTGTTTATTAAAACGAAAACAATTCTTTAAAGAAATTGATGATAAAGATAAATTCAATTTAATTTATTTTGATGCTTTTGGTGCAAATGTTCAACCAGAATTGTGGACAGAAGATATTTTTAAAAAAATGTATGAATCTCTTAAAGATAATGGAATTTTAGTAACTTACTCAGCAAAAGGAAGTGTAAGAAGAGCAATGCAAACAGTAGGGTTTCAAGTAGAAAGATTACCAGGTCCACCAGGAAAAAGAGAAATGTTGAGGGGAAATAAAAATTAGATAAATTCAAAAACCATGACAGATCCAAGGTTTGTAAAACGTAAAAAACCAAATAAGAAAAAAGCAATCATGTTATTGTTATTGCTGGTTATAATCGCAACTTTGTGGCTGAATCTTGATAAAATAATGGAATTAATTTTCAATTAATAATATGTTATTCAATACAAATAAAGCTTCAAAAGAAAAAAAACAAACCATAGATCAATTTAGAAATCATGTTTCCTCTGGGAAAGTGGATTTTTATAAAAAGTATAATATGGATTTTGTTATGGGTCATCGCGATGGGCCTTGGCTTTATGACATAGATGGAAAGAAAAAATTATATAATCTTCATTCAAATGGAGGTGTTTTTAATTTAGGCCACCGAAATAAAGAAATTATAGATATTTTAAAAAGTAATTTACAAAATTACGATATTGGAAATCATCATCTGATTTCAAAAGAAAGAGCTGAACTTGGTGCTAAAATGGCAGAATTAATGCCTGGGAATCTTGATTACACAATTTTTGGAGTTAGTGGAGGTGAAGCAATTGACCTTGCTTTAAAAATTGCCAGAGCATATACAAAAAGGAAAAAAATTATTTCTGTTTATGGAGGTTATCACGGTCATACAGGTTTGTCAATTCAAACGGGTGATGCCCAATATCGCACACCATTTTTATTTGATTCACCCGATTTTATTCAGGTTGAGTTTAATAATATTGATTCTATTCAGGCAACTTTACAAGAAGATATTGCCTGTGTTATTTTAGAAACTATTCCGGCAACTTTAGGAATGCCAATTCCTAAAGATGGCTATCTAAAAAAGGTAAAAGAATTATGTGAAAAGAATGGGAGTTTATTGATTTTAGACGAAGTTCAAGCAGGTTTAGGCCGTACAGGAAAGCTTTGGGCTTTTGAACATTTTAATGTAATACCAGATATGGTAGTTTTAGCAAAAGGGCTTTCAGGTGGTATTTATCCAATGAGTGCAACAGTAATTGATAGAAAGCTAGAAACTGTTTTTCATGATGATCCTTTTATTCATATTTCTACTTCAGGAGGATCTGAATTAGGGAGTGTTGTTGCTAAAAAAGTTCTGGAGATTTCATCAGATCAAATTTTTTTGGAAAATGTTAATTTTATTTCGGATTTATTCCAAATACAGTTAAAAAAATTGCAACAAAAACATTCGGGATATTTTAAAGGAATTAGAAGAAAAGGTTTGATGATGGGTTTAGAATTGAAGGACGATTTGGCTGGACCAGTTCTCACAAAAACAGCTTATGATAATGATCTTTTGATTATTTATGCAAATAATGATAAATCTATTGTACAATTCTTACCACCTTTAATTATGGAAGAAAAGGATGTTTATTTTGTGATAAAACAGCTAGATAAAGCAATAAAACAAGCAAGATTATTACATCCAATAGCAAAATTAAAAGAACTTTTTTAGATGATTGAAAAAAAAATCAGCACAAAATATCTTGGTGAATTTGAAAAAGGATTAGATGTTTCTAAAATTGGAAATTCAAAAATTCCGGCTAAAATTATTGGTTATGGTGAGATTTCTTCCATTTTTAGAATTGATGGATTTACAGGATGGATCTATAAAAGATTACCTCTTTATGATTCTAAGAAACAAGCTGAGGTTTATGCAGCAACACACGAATTGTATGTTAGTCTTTTAAAGGAAGCAGAGATAAAATTACCGGATGATTTCTTTAAAATCGTCGATGGACATTCAAAAACAGTTTTATATTTAGCACAACAAGAAATTGCTAAAGAAAATCTTTGTCAGAATAAATTGCACTCACAAACTGATGAAGAGAATCTAAAAATGTTACAAAAAATATTTCTAGAAATTAAGAAAGTATATCAATTTAATAAAAAAAATATATCAGAAATCGCTTTGTCGATTGATGGGCAGATTTCAAACTGGGCTATTGATGGTGGTAAACTTTTATATTTCGATACAAGTACACCACTTTTTAAATTGAAAGGAGTAGAGCAAATGAATCCTGATTTAATTTTAAGCTCTGCACCAAAAGCTTTGGTTTGGATGATAAAATTGTTTTTTTTACAAGATGTAATGGATCGTTATTATGATATCCGCTTGGTTTATATTGATTTAATTGCAAATCTTTATAAAGAGCAAAAAGTAGAATTAATTGATTTTGCTTTAGAGAAAGCAAATGCAATTTTACCCAATAAAATCGAGAAAATATCAAGAAAAGAGATAGATAAATACTATAAGGAAGATAAATTTATTTGGCAATTATTTTTAGGATTGCGAAGATTAGATAGATGGTTTACAACCAAAATATTTAATAAAAGATATGAGTTTATTTTACCAGGAAAAATAAAAAGATAATTAGTAAAAATTGAGAGATTCTTCATGTTCTTTTTCACCCCTTTAAATATTAAAACTTATGTGCGATACATTTATAACTTTGCCGAAAACAACTCAAGATGGGTCAATTATCTTTGCAAAAAACAGTGATCGTGAAGCGAATGAATCACAAAGTTTAGAATATCATCCAGCTAATAAATATTCTAAAAATTCAAAATTGAAATGTACTTTTATAGAAATTCAACAGGTTGAAAAAACAAATGCCATCGTTATTAGCCGTCCGTTTTGGATGTGGGGTGCCGAAATGG
>DAOUQH010000058.1 GCA_030625645.1 Flavobacteriia bacterium
TTATTTCGAGAACAGAATTATCTGGTGCTTCATAAGGTGCATTTATACCTGTAAAATCTTTAATTTCACCTGCCCTTGCCTTCTTATAAAGTCCTTTTACATCTCGTTTTTCACATTCGTCTAAGGATGTATTTACAAAAACTTCTACAAAGTTATCCTTTCCTACAATATTTTCAATATTTTTTCTATCTTTTCTATAGGGAGAAACAAATGCAGCTAAAACAATGAGTCCAGCATCAACCATCAAATTGGCTACTTCTGCAATTCGACGAATATTCTCAGTTCTATCTTTTGGGCTAAATGTTAAATCACTGTTTATTCCTTTACGGATGTTATCACCATCTAATGCATAAGTTTTAAAGCCTTCTTGATGCAATCTATTTTCTAATGCGCTTGCAATTGTAGATTTTCCTGAACCTGACAATCCAGTAAACCAAATTAAGAATGAATTTTGTTTATTTAAAACCCTTCTATTTCCTCTGGTAACATTATAGTTGTGTTTAACAATATTTTCCTTCATGAAATTTTAATTTTTCCTTTGGTCTAAGCCATAATTAACTTTATACCAAATACGTTCGTGAAAGTAATAAAAGACCATTTTAGTAATAACTTCTACAAATCCTATTTTTAACCCTATTAAAGGATCTCCTGTTATAAGCCATGCGATAACTATTGTATCTAAAGTTCCAAAAAACCTCCAAGTTACAGTTTTTGCAACATGGCGCTTTTTGCTTTCCAAAACTTTTCCATCCTTTGTTAAATTAATCTTATACCAGACTCTTTCGTGAATAAAATATAAAACCATTTTAGTAATAACTTCTATCAATCCTATTTTTAATCCAAGCATTGGATTGCCTGTAATTAACCAAGATAAAAGAATGGTATCAGTAGTTGCAACAATTCGCCAAGTAAAAGATTTAGCTATATGCCGTTTATATGACTTATCTTTCATTATTTAGAAACCAAAAACCAAGGGTTTAATAAATTTTCCTTATTGTAAAGTAAAGGTTGGTTCGTTTCGTTTGATATAACTTTTAATCCAACAGCTTCACAAATTGCTTGTCCTGCTGCAGTATCCCACTCCATTGTAGGAGCATATCTCGGATAAACATCGGCTTTCCCTTCTGCAACCAAACAAAACTTTAAAGAACTTCCTTTGGAAACAATTTCAACCTTTTTGTAATCTCTTTTTAATGAATCTACATAATCCTCTGTAGGTTTACTCATATGAGACCGACTACCAACAATTTTGACCAATTCTTGATTGGAACTACTTGGTTTTATCTCAGCCGAATTACTAGCTAAATTCTCTAAATCTACCTTGTGATCTGATAAAACAGATTTTAAAGTTTTCTTTTTTACTACATCTGCATAATATAATTCTTTAGTAACTGGGACATAAATTACACCTAACAAAGGTTTTCCCTTTTTCACTAATGCAATATTTACAGTAAACTCTCCATTTCGTTTTACAAATTCTTTTGTTCCGTCAAGCGGATCAACAATCCAGCAAGTCTCCCAATCTTTTCGTTCCGAAAAATCTAAATTTTTAATCTCTTCACTAATAATTGGAAATTCGGTATTTTCTAAATAGGAAATAATTACATCATTAGACATTTTATCTGCTAAGGTTAAAGGAGAATCATCTTCTTTATATTCAACTCCTAAATCTTCCAACTGATAAATTTTCATGATCTCTTCACCACCATGAACAGCAGCTTGAACTGCAATTTTTAAATTTGTATTCATTACTAAGTATTTAATTCTAGATATTTATCAACAAATATTTTAATTCCTTCTTCAATAGTAGTAGATGGTTTAAAGTCTATATAATCAAATAAACTTTGAACATCAGCATAAGTTGAAGGAACATCACCTGGTTGAATCTCTTTGAATACCATTTTTCCTTTTTTACCTAATGCTTTTTCAACTGCATGAACATAATCCATTAAGGCAACCGGACTATTATTACCAATATTAAATAATTGGTATGGTGCAGAACTTATAGCAGGATTAGGATTTTTAGGATCATAATCAGGGTTATTTGGTTTTGGTGGTTTTGGAATTAATCGTTTTACACTTTCAACTATATCTCCAACATAAGTAAAATCTCTACTCATTTTTCCAAAATTGAATACTTCAAATTCTTTATCTTCTACAATTGCTTTTGTAAAAATATGTAGTGCCATATCGGGTCTTCCCCACGGTCCGTAAACTGTAAAGAATCTTAAACCTGTAGTTGGAATATCATATAATTGCGAGTAAGAATGTGCCATCATTTCATTGGCTTTTTTACTCGCTGCATACATTGCTAAAGGGTGATCGGTATGATGAGAAGTTTTAAAAGGTATATCTTCATTTAAACCATAAACAGAACTTGACGATGCATAAACCAAATGCTTTACTGGATATGCTCTACATCCCTCTAAAATATTTAAAAACCCTGTAATATTACTATCAATATATGCGTGAGGATTGATTAACGAATACCGAACCCCAGCTTGAGCTGCTAAATTTACAGCGTAATCAAATGTATATTTTTTAAATAACTCAAGAATGTTATCTTTATCAGTTAAATCGAGTTTAATAAATGTGATATCCCCTTCAATTGCTTCATTATATTGAATATCAGAAATATCAATATTCATATCTTTCAATCTGGCAAATTTTAAATTCACATCATAATAATCATTGATATTGTCAATTCCAATTACTTTATAACCTGTTTTAATCAATAATTTTGACAGATGATGCCCAATAAATCCGGCAGCACCAGTTACTAAAACTACATCCTTCTTCTCACTCATAAATAAATCGTTTTATTAATTTCAAACCTATTAGGTTTAATAAACTTAATAGGTCTTTTTAAAAATACTTAAAATAAATTTTTATAATCTGCTATCAATATTTTCTCTATCAAGAATTGATTTAACATCAAATTTCACATGTATACCATTAACAAATTGATCTAAATCTAACTCTTTAAACTCTTTGTGTGAAACTGCTAAAATTACAGCATCATAATTATTTTTTAAATCTTCTTTTTCTGTTGTAAGATCTACACCATACTCATATTTCACTTCTTCGGCAGAAGCCCAAGGATCAAAAATATCTACATTTACAGAATACGATTCCAATTCTCTAATAATATCAATAGCACGTGTATTTCTAATATCAGGACAATCTTCCTTAAATGTTATACCTAAAACCAAGATATTTGAATTACTTACAGAAATTCCTTTTTTAATCATTAATTTTATGGTTTCTTGAGCAACAAATGGCCCCATACTATCATTTAATCTTCTTCCTGCAAGTATAATTTCAGGATTATATCCTAATTCTACAGCTTTATGTGCTAAATAATATGGATCAACACCTATACAATGACCTCCTACTAATCCAGGACGGAATGGCAAAAAGTTCCATTTTGTTCCAGCTGCTTCCAAAACATCATTTGTATCTATATCCATTAAACGGAATATTTTAGACAACTCATTAACGAAAGCAATATTTACATCGCGCTGTGCATTTTCAATAACTTTTGCAGCTTCGGCTACTTTTATACTTGGTGCT
This sequence comes from Flavobacteriia bacterium, assembly GCA_030625645.1. Classification (GTDB taxonomy): domain Bacteria; phylum Bacteroidota; class Bacteroidia; order Flavobacteriales; family Flavobacteriaceae; genus Namhaeicola. Next base: position 3,574 of record DAOUQH010000058.1, read on the forward strand.
TTATGTGTTCCTGCTACAATAATAGATCTATAAACTTCATCTACATAATCGGCAATTTCAGGGGTGGATCCAGAAGTTACTTTTAAAATTTTGGTTACCGTATGTTATTTATCTCCTGGATTTATCCTCTCTGGAGAATATCCAAGATAGAAATCTTTATTGAATTTCAATCCAGAGTTTTGTTCTAAATAAGGCATACAATCTTCTTCTGTAGCACCAGGATAAACGGTTGATTCATAAACAACAATATCTCCTTTGCTTAATATTTTACCAATACTTTGGCTTGCTTTATATAAAGGTGTTAGATCCGGACGGTGATTTTTATCCACAGGAGTTGGAACGGTAACTACATAAAAATTGGCATCTTTCAATTCATCCAAATTAGTGGTTAACCACAGACCTTTAGAATTATTTTTCAATTCTTTTAATGAAGAAAGATTAACAGATTCAAGATCCTCAGAAGATGTCTCTAAAGTATGATCTTTATTCTGTTTTAATTCATCTACTCTGGCTTGATTAATATCAAAACCTACAACTTGATACTTTCTTGCAAATTCTACAGCTAAAGGAAGACCAACATAGCCTAAACCTATAATAGCAATTTTTGGATTTTTCATATTCATTTTAATTTAAGGGTCAACAAATTTAAGCAAAAATTGTATTTAAAATACATTTAATATCACTCCAAAATGTCCAACTATTCACATACTTTTTATTTATTTTAATCTTTTCTTTCCAAATAATATCATCGTTATATTTTTTGGGATTTTTTTGTTTTGATAAAAGATCCTCTTCATTTTTAAAAATTACAGTAGCTGGACCTGTAAGCCCTGGTTTAACTGTTAAAATTATCATATCATCTCCTATAAGTTTATCGGCATAACCCTGTACATCAGGCCTAGGACCGACTAAACTCATATCTCCAATTAAAACATTATATAATTGTGGTAATTCATCTAATTTTAGTAAACGTAAAAATTTACCAAAACGTGTAATTCTATCATCATTTTTTAAAGTAATAAAATCTACAGCGGGAATTTTCTCGCTCATTGTTCTAATTTTATAGATAGTGAACAACTTTGCGTTTTGACCTACTCTTCTTTGAGAAAATATACCAAATTTCTTAGTAGATATTGAAGCTAAAATTATTAAAATTAGTATTGGAATTACAAATAAAATTAAACCAATAAAAGAAAAAAAGAGGTCAAATACTCTTTTGACAAATTGTTGTCTCGTATTTAAACCTCTTTGCTTTTTCAAAAAATAATTTTGAGTTTAATTTATAAATATTTCTTTTTTAACTTTTCTAAAAAGGTTTGTTTCTCATTAGAATGATAACCGCTACCATACTTTCCATAACCGTAGCCATAACCATATCCGTAGCCATAACCACCTCCGTAACCATATCTTCTTTTAACTGTAAAATCGTTTAGTACGAAAGATATATTCTTCACTTCACCATTTACATATTTATCATCTATCATTTTTGGCATTCCTTTTTCAGAATAATCATGCCTAATTAAATAAATAATCGCATCCCCATACTTAAACAATTCTAATGAATCTGCAACTAAACCAACAGGTGGTGTATCGACAATTATATATTCGTATTTCTCTTTTAATTCTTTAAACAACTCATCAGTTGAATCACTCAAGATTAACTCAGATGGGTTAGGTGGCATAGGTCCGGATGTAATCACATCTAAATTTTCAATCTCTGACCTCTTAGTTACTTCCTCTAAACTTTTTTCTCCAATTACATAATTTACAATACCAACTTCATTATCCATATCAAAATCCTCATGCATTTTTGGTTTACGTAAATCAAATCCTAATAAAACTGTTTTTTTACCACTTAAAGCAAAAACAGTAGCCATATTAATTGCAGTTAAAGTTTTCCCTTCTTTACTAACAGATGAAGTAACAACAATGGTTTTTGTTTTACTATCTTTTTTAAATAAGAATTGAATATTTGAACGTAAAGCTCTAAATGATTCTGAAATTGTTGAATTTGGCTTATTGAAAACAACAAGTCTGTTTTTATAATTATTCTTACCTATTACACCTAAAACCGGAATTTTATATACTTTTTCAATCTCTTCAACTGTAGTAATTTTATTATCTAACACTTCTTTGGTAACAATAAATAATAAGGGCAAAATAGTACCCAACATTAAACCAATTAAATAATTAAACATTCCTTTTGGCTTAATAGGTAATTGACCGGTATCTTTAGCTTTATCCAAAACTTTAATATCTGAAACATTTGCGGCGATAGCCGTACCTGCTTCATAACTTTTTTGTTTTAAATAATTATAATTTGCTTCTGTAATACTGTATTGACGTTGGTAATTAAGTAGTTTTTGTTCCTTTGGTGAGAGTTTCTTAAGTCTTGAATTATTTTTAAAAATTCTTTTATTAATATTGTTTAAACTTGTTTTAGTATTTCTTTTTAAAGATGCAATATGTTCTAATAAATATTCTCTTTCTACTGCAATCTCTTCTTTTATCTTAATTAACGGTGGATAAGAAGATTTTACAGTAAGCTCTAAATTTTCTTTAGCTTTTGAAAGTGTTATTAAAGTCCCAACAGAATTTGATATATTGGGGTCTTCAATATCTACCAACGCAGGTGCTGGAATGTTCTCATCATACTGATTTCTTGTACGAATATATGTTTCCAAATTACTATAATAATCTAGTCTATTCTTTAATTGCTGATAGTCATTATCTAACCCTGTTGCCTCCTCAAATAAACTAGAACCTTCTGCCGATAAATCATAAATATCATTTCGTTGTTTATAAGAACCTAAATCTTCTTCAATATTTTTTAGATTTTCTGATTCAACTATAAAAAGAGTATCAATATACTCTTTAGTTTTAATAGCATATTCAATTTTTTGCTTTTGCTGATCTCTATTAAGTACTTCAACTGTTGCATTGATATAATCTTGTATTTTCTTTTTATTAGGGCCATTCATGCTTAACTGAATCAATGAGGTACCCTTTTTTAAAGTAGAAACATCTATTTTTCTATATCTATTTACAATTCCGTTAAAACTATTAAACCTAACAAAATAAGTGCTTCCTGTAAGGTCCTTATTAAAATAATCTTTATTTATAGTAAACTTTGAAAATGGAGTTTCAATAATTTCTCCTATTGAAAATATTTCATTAAAAATCTCTGAACTCGGTACAAATGGTTTTGATTTATCATAAGTATAATTAGTCAATTTATACTTATCTTCATCAAATTCAACCGAAACTGAAACTTTATTATCTTCTAAAAAATCTAACTCAATAAATGTTCCTTGTAATTGATATCTCGAAGTATCTAGAACTACAACAAAAGGCACATTTCCATAAGTATCTTCTTTTCTATATCTTCCTTCTTTTAAATAATCAATATAGTATTTTAACTGCGTTACTACTTTTTCATTATGAGTTCTTGACTTTAAAATTGTCATTATTGTTTCGACCTGGTCGCTAGGCCCTCCCCAGTTAAAAGCAATATTTGTACTACTGGCAAACAAAGGATTTTGCTCATCTTTTACAGTTATTAAGCTCTTTAAATTGTATACTCTTTGTGTACGTCTGTTTACAATATTAGCAATAATTAAACCTAATAATATTGTTACTACAAAAAGTTTCCAATGGTCGATAATTTTGAAAAAAAACTCTTTTATATCAAAAGTATTCAGTTCGTTTATATCTAATTTTTGATTTTGTAATTGCTTCATCAAAAAAGTTAATTAAAAAGTATTTATTAGTAAAATTGTAGTTGTTACAAGTGATAAAATTGTTATCACAGTTGTTAATGTTTGCATTCCTGTAGTTCCTGTACCCCAAGATTTTTGTTTCAAAGGTTCTACATAGATAATATCGTTTGATTCTACATAAAACATATCTGAATCAAACATATTAATGTCTTTAAGATTAATGGTATATTTCTTTGTACCTCCAATATCTTTTCTAAGAATCGTTATATTTTCTCTATTTCCTGTTATTTCTAAATCTCCTGCATTTGCTAATGCTTCTACAATATTTACTTGATTTTGATAAACTATAACTGTACCTGGTTTTTTCACTTCTCCTAATATAGTTAATCGTATTCCTGCTAATTTTACCGTAATAAATACATCTTCTTTATTCTTAAAATAAGCTTCAAATTCTTTTTGAATTTTTTCTCTAACTTCATCTGTAGTATAGCCTAAGATATTTAATTCACCCATATAAGGGATTCGTATATTTCCTTGACGATCAATAGTGTAAGCAGTAAAATAGATAGATTCTGGTGTAATACTAGAAGTACTATTACTACTAGACTCTTTATTTTTAAACAACTGAACTAATTCAGGGTCTGCTGCCTTAATATCAATATACAACATATCATTTACCTGTAATCGATAAGGTTTATTTTGCAATTGCTGAATAGAATCATTAGCAACCGGATTCCCTTGAAAGTACACTAAATCTTTATTAGGAATACATGAAGTGAATATCACTGATAATAATACCAGTAGTAAAATTTTACGCATATTAATTTGATTACTTAATTGGCAAATATAATTTTTAAAATTGTTATATGACAATAAATTTTCTAGTATTTTCGCATTTTAAATCCAAATTGTGATAGCACAAATTAAATCTTATTTAAAGTTTTTATTTTCATCAAGCAATCAACACGGAATTCATTCTCCATTTGTTTATGATTTGGCTACTAAGTGTTTTTGTGTTTCATCAAAAAATATAGATAACCAATCTGCTAAAATTAAAAGTTTTAGAGATTCATTACTAAAAAATACGCAAACAATTGAAGTTACCGATTTTGGAGCAGGTTCAAAAGTTTTTAAAAGTAACAAAAGAGAAGTTGCTGCCATTGCAAAAAATGCTGGAATTTCTCAAAAAAGAGCTATCTTACTCATTAAATTAGTTCAATATTATAAACCTAAAAATATTCTGGAAATTGGAACTTCACTCGGTATCGGAACTGCTTGTTTAAGTTTAGGAAATCCAGATGCAAAAATTACAACAATTGAAGGTTGCCCAGAAACAGCAAAAGTTGCCAACGAATATTTTAATAAATTTAATTTTAATAATATAAAAATTGAGATTGGGGATTTTAATGAAACTTTGCCAAAAGCTATCAACAATAGAAAGTACGATTTAATTTATTTTGACGGCAATCATCAAAAAGAAGCTACTATAAATTATTTTAAACAATGCTTACATGCAATTCATAATGAAACAATTTTTATTTTTGACGATATTCATTGGAGTAAAGGAATGGAAGAAGCTTGGAAACATATCAAGAATCACAAAAAAATAACTGTTAGCATTGACACTTTTCAATGGGGAATTGTATTCTTCAGAAAAGAGCAAGTAAAAGAACATTTTATCATAAGAATTTAATACCCCAACGAAAAAGCTAACAAAATAAAATTTTGTCTTTAAATATTTTACTTTATACATTAGACCTATGAAAATATATACTAAAACTGGCGATAAAGGAGAAACTTCTCTATTTGGAGGTACTAGAGTTAAAAAATTCGATCTACGAATTGAATCCTACGGAACAATAGACGAGCTAAATTCCTATATCGGATTGATTAGAGATCAAAAAATTGATACAAATTCCTTTAATTCTCTAATCAAAATACAAAATAATCTATTTACTATTGGTGCAATGCTTGCGACTCCACCTGAAAAAGAAAAATTAAAATCCGGTAAGGAAAGATTAAAAATTAAAAAAATTACTATTGAAGAAATTCTGTTTGTAGAAAATGAAATTGACCAAATAAATACCGAATTACCACTAATGACCAATTTTGTTTTACCCGGTGGTCATACAACCGTGTCATTCTGTCATATTGCTAGAAGTATTTGTAGAAGAGCAGAAAGAATTATTGTGCAATTAAATCAAGATGAACCTGTTAATGAAAATATTTTGATATATATCAATCGGCTTTCAGACTATTTATTTGTACTGGCACGAAAGTTGACTAAGGATAATAAAGCAATAGAAATTGCTTGGAATTCAAAATTATAATCCTTTAATAATTACGTTCTTTTAAATAGTTCTTTTTTATTAAAAAAAACTTGTTAAATAACTTGGTTATTTGGATAATAAAATTATTTTTGCACAAAATATAAAACCTATGTATTGGACTTTAGAATTAGCATCATATTTGAGCGATGCACCTTGGCCAGCGACAAAAGATGAATTAGTTGATTATGCAATTAGAACAGGTGCCCCATTAGAAGTAGTTGAAAATTTACAAGCTATTGAAGATGAAGGAGAAATTTACGAAATCATTCAAGAAATTTGGCCGGACTATCCAACCGATGAAGATTTTCTTTGGAATGAAGATGAATATTAAAATGTAAAAGTCTCTTTGAGGCTTTTTTTTTTGCTTAAATTTGAACCTCTTTTTATTAAATTTCTTTAAAAAAGAGAACTATTTGATTTTCAATTTAACACGAAATAAAATCACAAATTATAATGAGTTTACTTGATAATGTATTAAAGATCTTTGTTGGAGATAAGAAGAAAAAAGATTTAAAACTACTACAGCCAATTGTTGATAGTGTACGAGTTTTTGACAAAGAAATGGAAGGGTTAACCCTAGATCAACTTCGCGATAAAACTTTACAATTCAAACAAAAAATTAAAGATTCTGTTGCCGAATTTGAATCCAAAATATCTCAATTAAAGATCGAATCTGAAACTGCAGACATAGACCGTAAAGAAGATATCTATAAAGAAATTGACAACCTTAAAGACCAAGTTTACGAAACTTCAGAAACTGTATTAAATGAAATTCAAGCTGAAGCCTTTGCAGTTATTAAAGAAACCGAAAAGCGCTTTGTAAATAATACCGAATTAGAAGTTAAAGCAACTCCTTTTGACAGAGAAATTTCTGGTTCTAAGGAATATGTCATTTTAGATGATGAAAAAGCTATTTGGAAAAACTCTTGGAATGCAGCGGGCAAACCAATTACTTGGGATATGGTTCCTTATGATGTACAATTAATTGGTGGATCTGTTCTTCATCAAGGAAAAATTGCCGAAATGATGACGGGGGAGGGTAAAACTTTAGTTGCAACTTTACCGATCTATTTAAATGCACTTACAGGTAAAGGGGTTCATGTTGTTACGGTAAATGATTACTTAGCCAAACGTGACTCTGCTTGGATGGGGCCAATTTTTGAATTTCATGGTTTAAATGTTGATTGTATTGATAATCACCAACCAAATTCTCAAGAACGTAGAGATGCTTATAATGCAGATATTACTTACGGAACTAATAATGAATTTGGATTTGATTATTTGCGTGATAATATGGCTCACAAACCTGATGATTTAGTACAAAGACCTCATAATTATACAATTATTGATGAGGTAGATTCTGTTTTGGTTGATGATGCTCGTACACCTTTAATTATTTCGGGAGCAACTCCTCAAGGAGATCGTCACGAATTTAATGAACTAAAACCAAAAGTTGATGAAATTGTAAAAATTCAAAGTAAATATCTTACATCTGTTTTGGCTGATGCTAAAAAATTAATTACTGAAGGTAATAAAAAAGAAGGTGGAGTTTTATTATATCGGGTTTTTAAAGGTTTACCTAAGAATAAAGCTTTAATTAAATATTTAAGTCAGGAAGGTATCAAACAATTATTGCAAAAAAATGAAAACTTTTTTATGCAGGATAATAATCGTGAAATGCCAACTATTGACAAAGATCTATATTTTGTTATCGATGAAAAAAACAATTCAATCGATTTAACAGATAAAGGTATCGCACACCTTTCTGGAAAAGATAGTGATAACAACTTCTTTGTCCTACCGGATATTGGAATGGAGATCGCCAAAATTGATAATCAAGATAGCACAGATGAAGAAAAATTATCTGCAAAAGATGATCTATATCGTGATTTTAGCATAAAAAGTGAAAGAATTCACACACTTAATCAACTATTAAAAGCATATACTTTATTCGAAAAAGATGTAGAATATGTTATCATGGAAGATCAGATAAAAATTGTAGATGAGCAAACTGGTCGTATCATGGATGGGCGTAGATATTCTGATGGTTTACATCAAGCAATTGAAGCAAAAGAAAATGTAAAGATTGAAGATGCAACACAAACCTACGCAACGGTTACTTTACAAAATTATTTTAGAATGTACCGTAAGTTATCTGGTATGACGGGTACTGCAATTACTGAAGCTGGTGAACTTTGGGATATTTACAAATTAGATGTTGTTGAGATTCCTACAAACGTACCTTTGATTCGTGATGATCGCGAAGATTTAATCTACAAGACCAAGCGTGAAAAATACAATGCTGTAATTGAGGAAATTGTTAGACTTGTTGAAAAAGGGCGACCTGTTTTGGTTGGTACAACTTCGGTTGAAATATCCGAATTGCTTTCAAAATTGCTTTCTTTAAGAAAAATTGACCACAATGTGTTAAATGCAAAAATGCATAAAAAAGAGGCTGATATTGTGGCATTTGCTGGTAATCCTGGAGTTGTAACTATTGCAACTAATATGGCTGGACGTGGTACAGATATAAAATTAACGGATGAGGTTAAAAAAGCAGGAGGTCTTGCAATTGTTGGTACCGAACGCCATGATTCTCGTCGTGTTGACCGTCAGTTAAGAGGTCGTGCAGGCCGTCAAGGTGACCCTGGATCTTCTCAATTTTATGTATCGTTAGAAGATAATTTGATGCGCCTTTTCGGATCGGAAAGAATCGCAAAAATGATGGATAAAATGGGATTAAAAGAAGGTGAAGTTATTCAACATTCTATGATCTCAAAATCTATTGAAAGAGCTCAGAAAAAAGTAGAAGAAAATAACTTTGGTATTCGTAAAAGATTATTGGAGTATGATGAT
>DAOUQH010000111.1 GCA_030625645.1 Flavobacteriia bacterium
TTTGCTGGTGTTGATCAAGTTCCAGTTTTCCCCGGTTGTGAAGATGCGACAGATCAAAAAGATTGTATGACTCAAAAAATAACAGAATATGTTTCTAATAATTTTAATACTGGTTTAAGTAAGAATTTAGGTTTAGAATTAGGTAAAAAAAGAGTTTATGTACAATTTATAGTGGATAAAACCGGTAAAATTGTTGATGCAAGAGCTCGTGGCCCACATGCAGATTTAGAAGAAGAAGCGGTAAGAGTAGTTAATAGTTTGCCAGCCATGCAACCGGGTGAGCAAAATGGAAAAAAAGTTGGTGTAAAATATACTTTACCTATTAGTTTGGTTGTGGAGTAAAGATTTTATTGTAAGGGCTTAACTATCTGCATAACGAGTATTAGTCAAGATCTCACTAGATTTCTACTCAAAAAATCAACTCATCGGATGACTCTTTTCTTTGTGAATATAGTCATCTGATGAATCATACTAAATATTAATCAAGTTGACTGTCATTTATTTTCTTTTACTCTTATATACTTCTGCAATAGTTGGTGTATTTTTCCCTTCTTCTAAAAGAATAAAAACGTCATTTTTTGCAACTTTGCCTATTTCTAAAACTTTAAAATAAACGCCACTTTTAGTTGTATTCCAAAATTGCTTTACAGCTGCCGAATCGTTAAATCTGATATTCAATTTTACACAAGGTTGACGAGGTTTTGTTACTTCAATTTTGGCTTCTCCAAGTTTAAAAATAGTCCCAACCGAAATTTCTTCTTCGTTTAAGTTGGAAACTGTTAGATTTTCGCCAAACATACCGTAAGTAAAATCTAAATTAGGATATAATTTTTTCCAATACTCATAATGATTCTCACCATAAGCATAAACTGCTTTATCAAATCCACCGTGAAATTTTCTATCAATTACATGATCATTTACTACATCTTCTTTTTCTAAAAAAATAGCTTCTTTAACAGGATATTTAAACATTCCTGTTTCATAGGTTTTATGTTTCCATGTAACAGTTTGCTTTTTTCCAATGTTTACAGATATTATTTTCATTTTTAGATTTGGTTAATTTTTATAATCCCGAAGGTCTAATTTATCTACAATTTTCCTGTCATTTGATAATCTTGGTATTTTATTTTGTCCGCCTAACTTACCAACCGATTTCATATAATTATGAAACCCTTTTTTTACAACTACACTAACCTTTAAAGTTTGTAAAATATTTCCATCGAGTAAATCAAAATAATAAGAATTTTGTTTTTGCATCGCTTGATCGATTTTTTCAGCAAAAGCTAAAATATCATCCGGTGCATTTTCAAATTCGATAAACCATTCGTGATAAGGTAATTCTCCATCATTTGGGTTTACCTGTGGCGCAACTGTAAACTCACTTATTTTTATATCTGTTTCTGCAATCACTTCTTGCAAAGCACTTTCTACTTCTTTTCCAATGACATGCTCACCAAATGCCGAGATAAAATGTTTAATCCTACCTGTTACGATAATCCGGTAAGGTTTAACCGTAGTAAACTCAATAGTATCTCCCAAATTATAAGCCCAAAGACCAGCGTTTGTAGAGATAATCATTACATAGTTTACGCCAACTTTAACATCTTCAATAGTGATTCGCGTATGATTTTTTTCAAAAAATTCATCAGCAGGAATAAATTCATAAAAAATTCCGTGATTTAAAAGTAATAACATTCCTTCTTTTTTCTTAGAATTTTTATTGTCGTAATTGGTATCCTGATAAGCAAAAAACCCTTCAGAAGCAGGGAAAAGCTCAATAGAGTCTACTTTTTTCCCAATTAGATCTTCCATTTTTTGGCGATAAGGTTCATAATTGACACCTCCATAAACGAAAAGATTAAAATTTGGAAATATATCGCCTACTTTTTTACCATATTTTTCATTTAGTTTCTCAAAATACATTTGCACCCAGGAAGGAATTCCACTAATTAAGCGCATATCTTCAACAATTGTTTCGTCAATAATTGCACTTAATTTAGTTTCCCAGTCATCAATACAATTTGTATCCCAACTCGGCATTCTATTTTTTTGAAGATAAGATGGGACAAAATGAGCAGCGATACCAGATAATCTCCCAATATTAATATCATTTTTTTTATCTAACTCAGGACTTCCCTGTAAAAAAATCATTTTTCCATCAACATAATTAGCTTTTCCTGTATGATATATATAAAGCAATAAAGCTTCTTTTGCCGAACTTATGTGAAAAGGCATTGACTCTTTGGTAATAGGAATATATTTAGCACCCGAAGTAGTTCCTGAGGTTTTGGCAAAATAGATTGGTTTTCCTTTCCAGAGAATATCTTTTTCACCATTTTTAACTCTTTCAACATAAGGTTTTAGATCTTCATAATCTTTTATAGGAACTGATTTTTTAAAATCTTTATGCGTTTTAATTTTTTCAAAATGATGATCTCTTCCAAAAGTAGTTTGCTTAGCTGTTGAAATTAAATCTTCAAAAACTTGTTTTTGAGCCTCGATTGGATTATTCACCCAACGATAAACCTTTTTGGCGGTAGTTTTTGCATATATTTTTGCTAAAAATGATTTTAACACAATCTAAATATTTTATTCAAAATCAATATAATTTGTTGGATTTACAGGATAACCACCGTCCCATAATTCAAAATGAAGATGAGTTCCTGTAGAAAAATTACCTGTTGAGCCTGCAATTGCAATGACTTCACCAGCTTTAACCAAAACTCCTTGCTCTTTAAAAATGGAAGCATTGTGCTTATAAACAGAGATCACACCATTATCGTGCTCGATAATAATTACATAACCTGTATCGGCAGTAAATCCGGTAAAAATAACGGTCCCATCAGCAACCGACTTTACGGGTGTTTCACTATCAACGGCAATATCAACAGCAAAATGTTTTTCTTTACCATCATATCCTTGTGTTATTTTACCTTTTAGTGGAGATAAAAAAACAATATCAGTTTTTTTAGTTGCTTTTTCAAAAATACTGAATCTTTCCTCTAACTCGATCTTTTTCCGAAAGGATGAATCGATTGCAGACGGTGATAAATCTACATCTTCTAAGCGCAATTGTTCAATAATTGAATCTTTATTAAAATCAAGTTCTTCAATCTCTCCAGTCAATACTTTTTGTAAATTATGGATATATAAATTATTAACCGATAATTCTTGTTCTAATGAATCAACTTTATAAACGAATGATAGTGCGTCTTTTTTTAAATCGGTTGAAGAATAACCTTGTATGTATTCTTTTAAAGGTGTGAAGGCAATTAGCGCAGTAGTAAGTGCAATTAAAAAAATTGAAAATAAGCCTCCATAAACAAATGCATTTAGTCTGTTTAATTTGAATGAAAATCTTTCTTCAAAAGTATCTTCATTTAATACAACAAATCGATATTTAAAAGTAAGTTTATCTTTAAGTTTACTGTTTTTGTTTTTTTTCTCCATTATTTACTTAAATACTTAGGCAAATATACATTTTTTTGATGTTGAGAGGATATTTTTAGAAAATTTGAGTAAATAATTTAACAAAAACTAGAGATCTATTTCATTAGGTAAAGGAAGAAAATCATATTTAATTTTATTCAAAAATTACGGGTTTATTCTTTTTTGTAATTTTAATAATATGATATGGCTGTGTCATTATAGTTGTGAAACCACCAGGTAAAAGATATTCTACACTTACAAAAATATTGTTATTATTTTCTTCAATTTTAGTTATATCAATGGAGTGTCCACCATTTCCTTTTACATTATCAAAAACAGCTATTATCATAAACTTTGAAAAATCAATATCTGTTTCAATAAAATTACTACTTTCATTATTTACCGAATTCATTTTATTCATCAATTCTTTCCATGAGCTTGTATTAGAAATAACTAAATTTTGTTTTTCAATGTTCTCTTCACCATTTCCATAAAGATTTCCTTGCCCGATAAGTATAAGGTTTCCAACTTTAGTTAAATTATCTTCCTCACTATTACAACTTATTAGTAGGCTAAAAATTGCTATAATCAATAAAGTTATTTTTCTTGTTCTCATGTATTTATCGTTATTTTTTTATTGTTAGGTATTTTAATATTATTACCGAAAGCGATATCCTATTCCTAAACCAAAAGATAGAGGGTTTATATCTACTTTTTCTACAATATCTTCTACATTATAATCTGGGCATGGCACTGCTTTGGCTAGAGTTCCACACCATCCATGATATGTAGTCATATCTGTAGAAATAAACATTTTTTTAATATCAAAATTTACAAACCATTTGCTATTTATATTATAATTGACACCTCCCTGTAATGCCAAACCAAAAGTACTATCAAATTCTCCACCATAAACACCCCCAATTAGTTCTTCACTTTTTACATAAAAAAATGAATAATTAGCTCCTGCTCCAACATAAGGGTTAAATTTATTTAGGTAAAAATGATATTGAAAATCTAAACTAAATGGAATAATTCTAACATCACCAATACTGTATCGGTGTTGATCAAAATCATCATACTGAATCATAGTTTTATGATTTGAGTCTCCTATAGTAAGTTTTGTTGAAATATTTTTATTGATAAAATAGCTTACTCCAATTTCAAACCCAAATTCATCCGACATAGTTAGATCTCTGCCTTTAATATCATCACCTACATCTGGCAAAACACTTAAAGCATTAAGTTGTACATACCATTTAGAATAATCATTATTTTGTGAGTAAATAGAAGAAACGCTAAAAACAAAAAGGAATAGAGTAATAAATAGAGTTTTCATAGTGAATTTATTGAGTTATGGATTAAATTAATTTTCTACTAAAATGGATACTGAATAAGGATTAAAATTGTTTAATTCGTAGTTGATATTTTCAACTTTAAATTCATGGATTCTTGTAAATGAACAACAATTTTCGTTCACTATTTCGGCATCAACAATGAAATTAAATATAACTACCTCTCCAATTTTAACCGTTGCATTTACTCTTTCAGTTTTCCAGCCTAATGAAAACACATTAATAATATGGTTATCAAGGCTATATTTAATTAAATCATTTGTTTGGGTGTTATATATTTGGATTTGATTTTCATTATATGTTCCGTTTGAAAATAAATTTTCATTGGTTTGCGCATCAATAATTTCAAAGGAAAATGAAGGCGGAGGTGTAAAACAATCAATACCGTCACAATTATAACCTTCACATGAAGTCAGAATAAATAGTAAAAATAAACTGTAGATATATATTTTCATTTTTAATGAATTAATAATAAAGGTATATTTACAATACGTTTAAAAATAGCAATACGCTACACAAGAATATAATTATTTTTGATGAAAGCTAAAATTGTAACGCAATAAAATGCCAGCACTTGAAAAATCAATATTTTGTTGGGTTACAGGTCTAATAGAATATTTAAAATAAGGCTCGAGTATAATGGCTTGTTTTTGATTATTTAACGGTAACTCTATTCCCATAGAGACATTTAAAATATTGGCAAGATTAAAATTGCTTTGATCATTTGGTGTTGTAATTTTCTCCTCATTTTGTACTAATTTATATTGTACAATATTATTTCCAAAAAAATCATTTGTACTTATTTCTGTTCTCGAACTGATTATATAATCTCCTTCAATACTTTCTTCTAAGTAGTAAGTTGATGAAAAACCACTTGCAATAAAAACTTTTTTGTTACGGATAGAAAAATTATATTTTAAGTTAATCGGAATTTCAATTCCTTTTAAAATTGCTTTTTCTGATTTAATTTGTGTATTGCTACCATTAACAATACCTTGACCAAGGTTGTAAACAAACGGTTGCTCGTTTATATTTAGTTTTTGATTTGTGTACAATATACCAGAATAAATCTCTAGTTTTTTTGAAATAGGAATATCCATTGAAATTCCTCCTGCAAAGCCAAGATTAGAATTACTATTTTCTTTATTATAACTAATTTCTGGAGAAATATTAAGTCCTATTTTTATTGATTTTGATTCATTTCCTATAAGGTTTATTTCATCTTTTTTAGCTGTTGCAATTAGCTCATTTATATCTTTTAACGAATCATTTTTTGACACGGTAGCAATAGCATTATTATGGTCTAAAATATTCTTCTTATTCATAATGTCAATATCATTTTGGCTAATGGCATCTTTTTCAATAACTAAATTATTTATATTATTCTTTGTTGTTATTTTATTATTTTCCTTATCGGAATTATTATTTTCCTTAATAGCAATTTGAGATTGGGAATTTATTTGTAGAATAGTTGTTTTATGGGCTATTGAATCTGTTTGACTTATTCTGGTAGGATTATTATTTATATCGTCAATATCTTCATTAACGATAAAAGTATTTTCATTTAATTTTTTCTCTTTTAAACTATCTTTTTTATTAACTATAATTATTTGAGGTTCTACGGTTTCTTTATTATTGGTTACATCAAAAAACATTTTCCCAAAGCCTCCAACAGAAATCAATAACAGTATAATAGCGGCATAGCGCCAAAGTAAAGTATAATTTCTTTTCTTTTTCTTTTTTGCAAGGAGCAACTCCCAATGCTCTGGATTGTATGGGAGGTTTTGATTTTCGACAACCTCCTTAATTTTAGTACTTAATTTTTTATCAAATTTCTCCTTCATCTGCTTTTAAAAATTCTTATGTATTAAAACTCTTAATTTCTTTTTTGCTCTGGTTAAAAACACCCTTGATGTACTTTTACTTATATTTAATTTTTTTGAAATCTCCTTATGACTATATCCTTGAATTTCATATAAATTAAAAACAATTCGGTGTGCTTCTGGTAATTGATCTAATAGTTTTATAATATCGTTTGCTGTTAGTTCATCTATAATATCACCATTGGTTGGTATTTGTTCTATTTCTTCAATATTTAGTTGATGAGTATATTTTGAATTCTTTCTATAACTGTCAATTGCAGTATTAATCACAATTCTTCTCAACCAATTTTTAAAAGGAATATCTTTGTTATACTTCTTTTTATTTAAAGAGGAAAACACTTTTAAGAAACTATCATTCAATATACTAATCGCATCGTCATTAGAATAGGTATATAATCTGCAAATGCTCAATGCGTAGCTATAAAAATCTTTATACAAAATTTCCTGATACAACACATTGCCCTTTTCACAATGGTTTAATACCTTCATTAAATTTGAATCTTTTCTTAAATTCTCTTCCAAGTTAATCTATTTACCTCCCTGCTAGGGTAGGTAAATTTAGTATTAATTAGTTTATAGCATCAATTATTATATCTGGATTTTCACTAAAATTATAAGTGCTAAAAAGATAATATGCACAATCATTTTTATAGCTAACATTTCCTATTAATTCTTTTAGATCAATATTTACTGTATCGGTAATTAAAGCTTCACAATTATCATTATTTCCTCTGTGAATTATTAATAAATTCATTTTACAAGGATCATCAGTATAAACTATTCCATCCCAAATAATTTCAAAAAAATGCTCTTTACATCCTCCTCCATAAGTTACCATAATTTGTAAATTATCTCCTATTCTTTTTGAGTCGGTTATAGTAAAAGGATCTCCTTCACTAACATTATTCATTCGATTATTATTTAGAT
>DAOUQH010000044.1 GCA_030625645.1 Flavobacteriia bacterium
ATAAAATAAGGTGTTTATGACATATATGCTTTTTCTGAAAATGTAAAACCATTTAGAAAACTTATTGCATCCATTTTCCGTTTACCAGATACTTTTAAAATAATAATTTTAATAAATCCTTTATTAACAGCAATTTTAAGATCTTTTTTACTTGTTATGATTTTACCAGGTTTAAAATTATGATTTTCTTCTACTTTTTCAGCCTGATATATTTTTATATCAATTTCTTCATCATTATTATTTATGATAGACCAACTAGCGGGGTAAGGTGACAAACCTCTTATAAAATCATATATATTATTTAGAGAATCATTCCAGTTAATTCTACAATTATCTTTATTAAGTTTTGGTGCAGATTTTAATTCTTTTTTATCCTGTGCTACTGTACTAATAATATTATTTGCAATTTGTTGTGAAGTTTTAAGAACTAAACTACTGCCTACTTCCATTAATTTATCGTGTAATTGTCCTGCATTTTCTGTTGGAGATATTTTTATTTCTTTTTGTAAGATGATTTTACCAGTATCAATTTTTTCATCTAAAAAGAAAGTTGTAACTCCTGTTTTTGTTTCACCATTGATTATAGCCCAATTTATTGGAGCAGCTCCTCGATATTCGGGCAGTAAAGAGGCGTGTAAATTAAAAGTACCATACTCTGGCATAGACCAAACCTCTTTAGGTAGCATTCTAAAAGCCACAACAATTTGTAGGTTGGCATGTAGATTTTTGAGTGTTTTCAAAAAATCAGAATCTTTTAAATTACTAGGTTGAAGTATATTCAAATCATGCTGTACAGCAAATTTTTTCACTGCTGATTGGTTAAGCTTTCTTCCTCTACCAGCTGGTTTATCGGGTGCTGTAATTACACCTACTATATTATAATTATTTTCTAATAATGTTTTTAAAGAAGCTACTGCAAAGTCAGGAGTTCCCATAAATATGATTCGTAAATCTTTCATGATATAATTAGAGCTTTATGAATTTGTTTTGCAAAGTTAAGCCTAATGTATTTTTATCTAGTAAAAATTGCAGAGTTTTTAATGTGTTTTCTTCATCATAATTAAGTTTTGAGACTATCTCTTTTGAGTTAAATGTATCCTTATCTTTAAATAAATCTAAAATATTATCTGCAATAATCTGATAATCAATATCTATTTTTCTATTCTTTAGGCAAATATCACATTTATCACAGGGTTCTAGGTTTTCTGTCTCTCCAAAATATTGTAATAATTGTAAGCTTCGGCAAACTGTTTTATTTTCAATAAAGTTGATTACTTCTTTAACTTTGTTGAGTTTTAAATTATTTCTAGTGTTAATATTTTTTGATATACGATTAATTATAAAATTTTCTTCTCGTGGTACTAAAAATTGTAACTCGGATATATTTTTATATGATTTGTATATTAATATTTCATCTTTATGTAATTGATTGAGTATGGCAACAACATCTGCTTTTCTTTTTTGAGATTTTTTTGCTAAATAGTATTCATTTATTGGAGTAAATTGCTCAAATATACCTCCATAGTTTCTTAAAAGGAGTTTTATAAATTTATCTAAATTAATATTTTGATCTAGGTAAGTAAATAGTGAATTATTGTCAATTTTAATCTTTACAATAGATTTTTTATTAATATTCTGGTCAAATTCTATAATATTTTCAATTTCTAATGTTGTAAGTGCATTAAAAGTTGATAAAATAGGTAATTGATAAACGGAACAAAATTCTTGTAAGTTAAAGAGGTATTTTTTTTCGAAAAGTTCACCAGGGGAAATTTGATAATACTTATTGAGATCTATATAAACATCTTTACAAATATCAACAGAGGCTATTCCTTTTGTAAAGATATTTTTAAAATCTAAAATGGTATTATTGTTATATAATAAAAAAGCAAAAGATTCTTTACCATCTCTGCCTGCTCTACCAGTTTCTTGTAAATAATTTTCTACACTGTATGGTAGATTAAGATGAATAACCATTCTTACATTTGCTTTGTCAATACCCATACCAAAAGCATTTGTAGCAACCATAATAGGTTTTTTTTCAGAAATCCAATTTTCAAAAGCTTTCTCTTTTTCATCAAATGAAAGTCCACCGTGATAATATGAACTCTGGATATTATTTTTATTGAGATAATTTGAAATATTGACCGATGCTTTTCTAGTACCTACATAAACAATAGCAGGCTCGTTATTTTTTTGTAGAATTTGTAATAATTTACCTAATATATCTTCTGTATTCTTTATTTGGTAAGTGATATTATCTCTAAAAAAAGATTTTTTAAAAACAACAGGTTGATTAAGATTTAAATTTTCAATAATATCTTGTAAAACTAGGGGTGTGGCAGATGCTGTTAAGGCAATTATATTAGCTCTTGGCTTAATTTCTTGTAGGACATTTATCTTTAAGTAAGATGGTCTAAAATCATGCCCCCATTCAGATATACAATGTGCTTCATCAACAGCTATTAATGAAACATCTAATTGTTTGATTTTTCCTAGAATTAATTCTGATTGTAATTTTTCGGGTGATAGATATAAGAATTTATAGCTACCAAATTTTAAATTATCAAATGCTGTAATTGTATCATCAAATGATAGTTTTGATGTAATTGCAATAGCGTTTATACCTTTCTTTTTTAAATTGTCTACTTGATCGTTCATCAATGCTATTAATGGAGAAATGACAATACATACACCATTATTAATTAGTGTGGGTATTTGAAAGCAAAGTGATTTCCCACCACCGGTAGGTAAAAGAGCAATAACATCTTGGTCTTGTAATACAGATTCTATTATCTCTTTTTGAGGTTTTCTGAAAGTATCAAAATTCCAATATTCTTTTAAAATCTCTTCTGGTGAAACCAAGTTTTATGATTTAAGGTTATATAAATCTACAATAATATTTTTATCGAAGATTGAGATTTTTTAAAATAAATTCTACTCTATTATCTACAGAATTAAAAGGAATATTTGTTAAATTATAACCTAACTTAGTATAGGTGTTTTCCAGATGATTATGTATTGCTAAGGCTTGCTC
Organism: Flavobacteriia bacterium; assembly: GCA_030625645.1. Taxonomy (GTDB): domain Bacteria; phylum Bacteroidota; class Bacteroidia; order Flavobacteriales; family Flavobacteriaceae; genus Namhaeicola. The sequence goes on from DAOUQH010000044.1 coordinate 3,038, forward strand.
AAAATTTTCGTACCGTTCATTATCTTGTTTGTAGATCTCTTCCCATGGTGGAGTAATAAAAATATTAGTATAGCGTAGTAAATTACTTTTATTAATAAAAAGCTCATCAAATTTTACACCTAAATAGCTCATATATGCGTGAATATCTGGAATTCCTCTATCGAAAAAAACAATTTCTTCATTAGATTTTTCTGCTAGATGGTATTGATTTTCCCTGCCTTCTAAAAGCATTTCACTAAATAATTGTGGATTTTTTAAAAATAATTGTTCGGCACCTTTTTTACGAGCTTCTAGAGTTATTTGTCTAGAAATTTCTGGCATACAATGATAGCCAAGTTTTTGAAGAGCTTCAATAACTGTTGATTTTCCCGTACCGGGTCCTCCTGTAATGATTATTTTTTGTTGCATACCGTTAAAATAAAGTATTTTTTCAAAATTAAGAAAATAATAATTGTAATTTTGTAACTAAGATATTTTTATTATACGGATTATGGATAAAGAAAAAGATTTTTATAAAAAGTTAAAAACTACACTTCAGGAAACTACAAAATTCCCTACAGAATATTTATATAAATTTATTGTTCCATCTTCGATTGAGAAAGTTAGTGAAATAGAAGCAATTTTTGATAGTACAGGTGCTGTAATAAATACAAAACCATCTAAAACAGGGAAATATACAAGTATTTCAATCTCTGTAAAAATGGACTCCCCTGATGATATTATTGATAAATATAAAGAGGTGTCTAAAGTTGAAGGATTAATTTCTTTATGAGATTTTTAACATCACATGTTATAAATAACAAATATTTTTGACCACATTTAACCAAACTTTTTTTTAAAATTAAATTATACTTTCTGTAATTATTATTATGATTAAAAAAATTCTCATTTTCAGTTTTATTATACTTTCAATAGCTTCTTATTCACAAAAAAAGGAAGAGGTTTTATTTACTATTGATAAAGAACCAGTTTATACTTCAGAATTTATGAGAGTGTATGCGAAGAATAAAAATTTAATTATAGATGATAATCAAAAAGATGTTGATGCTTATTTAAAAATGTTTATTGATTTTAAATTAAAGGTAAAACAGGCTTATGATAAAAAATTAGATGAGAATCCAGCTTTTAAAGAAGAGCTTCTAAAATATAGAGAGCAATTAATTGCTCCATATATGGGAAATAAAGAGGTAACTGAAAATTTGGTTAGAGAAGCTTATGATAGAACAGTAAATGAAGTGAATGTAAGTCATATTTTGATAAAAATTCCGCAAAGTTCTAAGCCTAATGATACTCTTCTAGCATTTCAAGAAATAACCAAAGCTTATAATAAAGCAAAAAGTGGTATTCCTTTTAAACATGTTGCTAAGGAATATTCACAAGACCCATCGGTTACAAAAAATGAAGGCAATTTGGGGTATTTTACTGCATTTTCTATGGTTTATCCATTTGAAAATACTGCTTTTACTACAAATGTAGGGGAAATATCGAATCCTTTTAGAACACAATTTGGATACCATATTATAAAAGTAAACGATAAACGACCATCTAAAGGAGAGATTCAAGTAGCACATATTTTTGTAAAAAATATATCTGAAGATTCCACTTATGCTAGCTCACAAATAAATGAAATTTATCAAAAAATACAACAGGGTGAAGATTTTGCTTTTCTAGCAAAAAATTATTCCGAGGATAAATCGAGCGCACAAAAAGGAGGTGAAATGCAAAGGTTTGGCACAGGAAGACTAATAATGCCTCTTGAAAATGCAGCTTTTTCTCTAAAAAATGTAGGTGATGTTTCTAAGCCATTTTCAACAGTTTACGGGTGGCATATATTTAAGCTATTACAGGAATATCCTGTAGCGGATTATGATATTTTAAAAGAGAATTTAAAACAAAAAATTAACAATGGAAATAGAGCTGTTGTTCTGAATACAGCTTTTGCTGAACAATTGAAAAATCAATATAAAGTTGTTGAAAATGATGATAATTTAGTGCAATTATTTTTAAATACGATATCGGAAAACACGCCTGATATGGTGTTATTTACTATTGAAAATCAGAGTTATACATTCTATCAATATAAGGATTACTTAAATACAAATTCAAAAAAATCATCAAAAGAGAGCTATATAAATTTTAAATCAGGTAAGATTATAGATTATCATAAAGACCATTTAGAAGAAACTAATAAAGAGTTTGCTGAAACTATAAATGAATATACAGACGGTTTATTATTGTTTGACTTACTTCAAAAGAGCATTTGGGATAAAGCTGAAAAAGATTCAATTGGATTAGAAAATTATTTTAAAAAGAATATTAAAAATTATCAATGGAAACTTAGGGCAGATGTTGTTTTTGCTAATTGTACTAAATCTGAAAAAGCTAATCTTGTAAGAAATTATTTGGTTGAGGGCAAAAATACTGAACAAATAAAAGAATTAGTAAATGAAGGTGCTACAATACACGTGCTTTTTAGTAGAAATGTTGTAGAAGAAAATAGTGCTAAACTCCCTAAAGGTTTTGAATTAAATCGGGGAGTTTCACCTGTTTATAAAGAAGATGATACACATTACACTGTATTAGATGTCAAAAATATTATACCTGCCGGAGCAAAAGAAATGGATGAAATTAGAGGGCAGGTTTTAAATGATTATCAAAATTATTTAGAGGAACAATGGGTAATTGAACTTAGAAATCAATATGATGTAAAAATTAATAAAAGAGCTTTGAAGCATCTAAAAAAAGAGTTAAATGAGTAAATGGTATATATATTATATTGGGTTATTATTTCTACTTATATCGATTGCATGTAAGCAAAAGGTAGATGTTAAAGAAGCTATCGCTAGAGTTAATAGTGAGTATCTTTATGAAGAAGAATTTGTTAAATCTTTACCCGAAAGTTACACCAAAGAGGATAGTACTTTATTCAGAATAAATTTTATAAACTCCTGGGCTACTGAGCAATTGTTGCTGCAAAAAGCACAATTAAATATTGATATTGAAGCATCAAAAATTAATGATTTAGTAAGTGAGTATAGAACCGAATTGCTTATAGATAAATATAAAGAGGCTGTTTTAAAGCAAGATCTGGATACAGTTATTACCTCATATGATATAGATCAGTATTATGAGAAAAACAAAAATATTTATAAGCTGAATGAAGATCTTGTGAAAATAAAATTCATTCATTTTAATAAGGATATTAATGATAGTAAGGAATTGATTCGCCTTTTTAGATCTAAGGATTCCATAGATTTTAAAAAATTAGTTGATAGAAGTTTAGAACTGAATTCATTCAATTTTAATGATTCAATTTGGGTAAGCTATTCTTCTGTTCTAAAAAAGATTCCTGTACTAATTGATACAAAATTAAAAAAGACAAAATTTTTACAAAAAGAAGATTCATTAGGAGTATATTTGGTGACTTTAAAAGAAGTATTAAACAGAAATGAAATTGCACCTAAAAGCTATGTAAAAAATACTGTAAGACAGATGATTTTACATAAACATAAGCTAGAGTTATTAAAAGAACTGGAAAAAACATTGTTGGAGGATGCAACAAAAAACAAACAATTTGAAACGATTAATTAGGATGATTAAAAAGATATTATTTATAGTATTTATAAGCTTGGCAATTCAATTACAAGCTCAAAACAAAGTAAAAATAGATGGGGTTGCTACAGTTGTAGGAAAGAATATTGTGCTCGATTCTGAAATTGATGCTTATAAACTTGAATTATTACAGCAAAGTGACGGGAAAGCAAATGTTGAAGATTGTGTTGTGTTAGAAAAAATTATGCGAAGAAAATTATTGGCACATCATGCTGAAATTGATAGTGTTGTGGTTTCTGAGGCTGAAATTAATCAACAAGTTCAACGTAAAGTTCAATATTTTTCTCAACAGTTAGGTTCTCAGAAGAAGATGCTTGAGTTTTATGGTTTTGAAACTATAAAAGACATGAATGATGAAATGTATCAGGTAGAAAGAGAGAATATGCTTATTGATAGAGAGCGTCAAAAAATTACTACTGATATTGATATTACTCCCGAAGAGGTTAAAAGATATTACAATAGTTTAAAAGAAAAGGGGAATTTACCTGAACTTGGATCTGAAATTGAATTGGCTCAAATTGTGATAGATATTTCACCTTCAAAGGAAGAAGTAGATCGTGTAATAGCTAGATTGAATGAAATTAGAGAGCAAGTTAAAAATGGTGAAAGTTTTAAGATGAAAACCATTTTATATTCAGATGATCCAGGAGTGAGTCAAAATAGTGGTGAATACAAAATTACAAGAAACAGTCCTTTTGTAAAAGAATTTAAAGAAGCCGCATTTAGCTTGGATGAAGGTGATATGTCTGAACCATTCAAATCAGATTTTGGATATCATATTTTACTTGTAGAAAAGATTATGGGTAAAGAAAGAGTTGCACGACATTTATTAATGCAACCAAAAATTAGTGATGAGGTTTTAAATAAAACAAAAGATTCTTTAAATAAAATTCGAGAAAATATTTTAAAACTTGAAATTACATTTGAAGAAGCAGTATTAAAATATTCAAATGATAAGGCTACAAGGCAAAATAAAGGAATGATTGTAAATCCGCAATCTGGCGATACACATTTTGACTTAACAAGAATGGACCCTGATCTTTATTCAAGAGTAAGTAGTTTAAAAGAAGGAGAATTCAGTGATGTATTTTATGAAGAAACTCGTGAGGGTAAAAAAATGTTTAAATTTATCTTGTTAAAATCTAAAACAGATGCACATCAAGCAGATTTAGCTAATGATTATGTGAAAATTAAAAATTTAGCTATACAGAAAAAAAGAGATGAAGAGGTAGATGAGTGGGTGAAAGATAAAATAGGAGATACTTATATCAAAATAAATGATAAGTTTAAAGACTGTAAATTTAAGAATAACTGGAAAAGAAACTAAATAATTATATGTCTGATATAGATGATATTAAAAAGTTAGTTCGAAATCAACAATTATTAAAGAAAGAAATTGCCAAAATAATTGTTGGACAAGATCATGCTGTAAATAGTGTTTTACTTTCTGTTCTTTGTGGTGGTCATTCCCTTCTTATTGGAGTTCCTGGTCTGGCAAAAACTCTTTTAGTAAATACAGTTTCACAAGCTTTAGGGCTTGATTTTAAGCGCATTCAATTTACGCCTGATTTAATGCCTTCAGATATTTTAGGAAGTGAAATCTTAGATGAGAACAGGCATTTTAAATTTATTAAAGGTCCAGTTTTTTCGAATATTATTTTAGCTGATGAAATTAACCGGACTCCTCCTAAAACACAGGCTGCATTATTAGAAGCTATGGAAGAACGTTCGGTAACTGTAGCTGGTCATAACTATAAATTAGATAGACCATTTTTTGTTTTAGCAACTCAAAATCCGATTGAGCAAGAAGGTACATATCCTTTGCCAGAAGCGCAATTAGATAGGTTTATGTTTTCAATTTATTTGGATTATCCAAGTTTTGAAGAAGAAGTTATTATTGCAAAAACTACAACTACAGATATAAAAGTAGATATTAATCCGATATTTAATGCTAAAGAGATTAATGATTATCAGCATTTAATAAGGAGAATTCCAATAGCAGATAATGTTGTGGAATATGCTGTAAATCTAGTTTCTAAAACTCGACCAAATTCCAATAAAGCAACCGAACTTGTAAAGAATTATATAGAATGGGGTGCAGGGCCAAGAGCTTCACAAAATTTAGTTCTTGCAGCAAAAGCACATGGAGCAATAAATGGTAAATTTTCACCAGATATTGAAGATATTCAAGCCGTTGCTCCCGGAATTTTACATCACAGAATTGTAAAGAACTACAAAGCAGAAGCAGAGGGGATTACAGAAAAGTTTATTATTAATTCACTATTTTAATTTTGACATTTTTCATCGTCAAAATATCAAATATTTTCTTATTGTTAAATCGTTAAATAAGTGTATCTTTGCACACCTTTTTGACGAGCGCAGATTCCAAAAAGGGTATTTAATTAATAAGTAAAATCACTCTTGTTTAAATATATCGTGTAAGGATCTGAAAAACAACAAGATACAAAAGAATTGACATATGTCATCATTACAAGAAAAATTAGAATTATACACAGCAGATGCAAAGAAGTTGGGTGTAGAAGTAGAGGCAGAATTATTTAAATTGGTAACTAAAGGTTTAGGCCCATCAATTTATAAAGAAGATGCTGAATTAGTTTCATGTTCTCAAGAATCAGAATTAGAAACTGTAAAGAAAAATTTCTTAATCAAAAAATTAGGATTAGAAGACGGTGAGAAATTAGATGCAGCCATTGCTTTAGTATGCGAGAAAATGGGTGAATCTAATAAAACAAAATACCGTTCAATTTTCTACTATTTATTGGTAAAAGAATTAGGAGCAGAAGCTGTTTATGAAGTGAAAGAAGAAAAAGAAGTTGAAGAAGCACCTAAAAAGAAAGAATCAGCCAAAAAAGAAGAAAAAGTTGTTGAAGAGGTAAAAGAAGCTCCAGCAAAGAAAAAAGAGAAAAAAGAAGAAGTTGTTGTTGAGGAAGTAAAAGAAACTCCAGCTAAGGAAGAAGAGAAAAAAGAAGAGGAAGTTGTCGCTGTTGATCCACAAGAATTTTTAGATAATTTTGATTGGGAAAAGTATCAAGAAGGTATTGAGCCAATTGATGAAAAAGAGTATTCTGCTTTTGAAAAAGCTTTAGAAGGAACTGTAGGGTTTGTTCAAGAAAGAGAAGTAATTGAAGGAACTGTTGTTAGAATGACAGATCGTGAAGCAATTATTGACACTAATTCAAAATCTGAAGGTGTAATTTCTTTAAATGAATTTAGATATAATCCGCACTTAAAAGTTGGAGACAAAGTTGAAGTAAAGGTTGAAAAAGTTGAAGATAGTTCAGGTCAGTTAGTTTTATCTCATAGAAAAGCAAGAGTATTGAAAGCTTGGGAAAGAGTAAACAACGCTCATGAAACTCAAGAAATCGTTACAGGTTTTGTGAAATGTAGAACTAAAGGAGGTATGATTGTTGACGTTTTTGGAATTGAAGCTTTCTTACCAGGGTCTCAAATTGATGTGAAACCAATTAGAGATTACGATCAATATGTAGAGAAAAACATGGAGTTCAAAGTTGTTAAAATTAACCATGAATTTAAAAATGTTGTAGTATCTCACAAAGCATTGATTGAAGCTGATTTAGCTGAACAGAAAAAAGAAATCATTAGCCAGTTAGAAAAAGGACAAGTATTAGAAGGTGTTGTTAAAAACATTACTTCTTATGGTGTGTTTGTTGATTTAGGTGGAGTAGATGGATTAGTTCATATTACAGACCTTTCTTGGTCTAGAATCAATCATCCAAATGAGATTGTTGAATTAGATCAAAAATTAAACGTTGTAATTCTAGACTTTGATGATGATAAATCAAGAATTCAATTAGGTTTAAAACAATTACAAAAACATCCATGGGATGCTTTAGATGCTGAACTTAAAGTTGGAGATAAAGTAAAAGGTAAAGTAACTATTATCGCTGACTATGGTGCATTTATTGAAGTAAGTTCAGGTGTTGAAGGTTTAATCCACGTTTCTGAAATGTCTTGGTCAACACACTTACGTTCTGCTCAAGATTTTGTAAAAGTTGGAGATGAAATAGAAGCAGTTATCTTAACTTTAGATAGAGAAGATAGAAAGATGTCTCTTGGAATCAAACAATTACATCCAGATCCATGGGCTGATATTACAACAAAATATCCTGTAGGTTCTAAACATTCAGGTACGGTAAGAAATTATACTAACTTTGGTGTTTTTGTTGAATTAGAAGAAGGTATTGACGGATTAATTTATATCTCAGATTTATCTTGGACTAAGAAAATTAAACACCCATCTGATTTTGTTAAAATTGGAGAAAAGATAGATGTTGAAGTGTTAGAATTAGATGTTGAAGGAAGAAAATTAAACTTAGGTCATAAACAAACTACTGAAAATCCTTGGGATAAATATGAAGAAACTTATTCAATAGGTTCTCAACATACCGGAACTGTTAATGATGTTAGTTCAAAAGGTGCAATTGTTTCTTTTGAAGAAAATATAGATGCATTTGTTCCTTCTCGTTTAACGGAGAAAGAAGATGGTTCTAAACTTGTAAAAGGTGAAACTGCAGAATTCAAAGTAATTGAATTTAGCAAAGAATACCGTAGAATAGTAGCATCTCATACAGCAATATTCAAAGCTGAAGAATCAAAAAATATCAAGGCAGCAAATAAAAAAGCAGATTCTGCTGAAAAAACTACCTTAGGTGATATTTCTGGTCTTGCAGATTTAAAAAAGAAAATGGAATCAGGTAAGTAATCTGAATTATTTTTAAATTATAAACCGCTCATTTCTCTTAGAGATTTGAGCGGTTTTTTTTTCTCAATTTTCAAGGATATAAACTATATTTGTACATCTCAAACAATAAATTATGACATTAATAAAATCAATATCAGGAATTAGAGGGACTATTGGAGGAAAAGTAAATGAAAATCTTACTCCTCTAGATGCAGTAAAATTTGCATCAGCTTATGGAACATGGTTGATCCATCGCAATAAAAATAAAAAAAATCTAAGTATTGTTCTTGGTAGAGATGCCCGTATTTCAGGGAAAATGATATCAAGTTTGGTTTCAAATACTTTAACAGGATTAGGTATAAATGTGATTGATCTAGGCTTGTCAACTACACCAACAGTTGAAATTGCTGTTACATTAGAGAATATGGATGGAGGTATAATTATTACAGCATCACACAACCCTAAACAATGGAATGCATTAAAATTACTGAATGAAAAAGGAGAATTTTTAGATGCTGATGAGGGAGCTAAAATACTTGAGTACGCTGAAAATGATAATTATATTTTTTGTGAAGTTGACGATCTAGGTGTATATAAAAAGAAAAAAGGTTTTATAAAAAAACATATTGATGAAGTTTTAAAATTAGATTTAGTAGATGTTGAAGCAATTAAAAATGCAAATTTTAAAGTTGTTGTTGATGGTGTTAATTCTACTGGAGGTATTGCAATTCCAGAATTGTTAAATAGATTAGGTGTAGAATGTGTTGAATTATATTGTGAACCAAATGGAGAATTTCCTCATAATCCAGAACCTTTAGCCGAAAATCTTACCGAAATATCAAATTTGGTTGTAAAAGAAAAAGCCGATTTAGGAATTGTTGTAGATCCAGATGTTGATCGTTTGGCTTTTATAAATGAAGATGGGAGTATGTTTGGAGAAGAATATACTTTAGTAGCTTGTGCTGATTATGTTTTGTCGCATACACCTGGTAATACAGTGTCAAATTTATCCTCAACGCGTGCGCTAAGAGATGTGACAGAAAAATATAATCAAAGTTATACTGCAAGTGCAGTTGGAGAGGTGAATGTTGTAATAAAGATGAAGGAAACAAATACCATTATTGGAGGAGAAGGAAACGGAGGTATTATTTACCCTGCTTCTCATTATGGTCGAGATGCATTGGTTGGTGTAGGTTTGTTTTTATCGCATTTGGCACATAAAAAAATGACATGTAAAGAATTACGTGATTCTTATCCTAGTTATTTTATGAGTAAAAATAAAATTCAATTGACACCTGAACTAGATGTTGATAAAATACTTTTAAGTATAGCAGATAAATACAAAGCTGAAGATGTAAATACTATTGATGGAGTAAAAATTGATTTTTCTAATGAGTGGGTTCATTTAAGAAAATCAAATACTGAACCCATTATTAGAATTTATACTGAAAGTACAAGTCAGGAAAATGCTGATAATTTGGCTAAAAAAATAATGGCAGAAATTTCTCAAATTGCCGGATTATAAATACTTATTTAAAACTGAAGTAAATGGAACAAACTCTTGAACAATATTTTGATAAATTCCGTAAGAATATAGTCGGCATTGATCAAAAATTTCAATCGCCTTGTGGTGAAAAAGATATTATTTATGCCGATTGGACAGCCAGTGGAAGATTATATAGACCAATAGAAGAGAAGATCTTAAATGATTTTGGACCTTTTGTTGCCAATACCCATACCGAAACTTCAATTACAGGTTCAGCCATGACTATGGCTTATCATAAAGCCAGAGATATTATTAAAAAACATGTAAATGCAAATGATGACGATATATTAATTACAGAAGGTACCGGAATGACCGGAATAATTAATAAATTTCAAAGAATTTTAGGAATAAGAATCCCAGATAATTTAAAAGAATATTTTAATATACCTGATGAGTTAAAACCAGTTGTATTTATTACACATATGGAACATCATTCAAACCAAACTTCATGGCTAGAAACAATTGCAGATGTTGAAATTATACCTTATGATGAAACTGGTTTAGTAGAATATTCCCAATTACAAGTACTCTTAGATAAATATAAAGAAAGAGTTTTAAAAATTGCTTCGGTTACTGCGTGTTCAAATGTTACCGGAATTGAAATAGATTACTTTAAGATTGCTAAAATAATGCATCAAAATGAAGGTGTTTGTTTTGTTGATTTTGCTTGCTCAGCACCTTATGTTGAGGTTGATATGCATCCTAAAGAAAAAGATGCTTATTTAGATGCAATTTTCTTTTCACCACATAAATTTTTAGGAGGCCCTGGAACTTCTGGAGTTTTGTTGTTTAATAAGAATTTATACAATAATATGGTTCCTGATAATCCTGGAGGAGGAACAGTTATGTGGACAAATCCTTGGGGAGAGCACTACTATTTAGATGATATTGAATTACGTGAAGATGGAGGAACGCCTGGTTTTTTGCAAGCTATTCGCATTGCTTTGTCTATTCAGTTAAAGGAAGAAATGGGCACTAAAAATATCAGAAAAAGAGAAGATGAGATCAATAAAATTATTTTTAAAAGATTAAAGGAAGTAAAGAATTTAAGAATTCTGGCAAAACAGCATGAAGAAAGAATGGGTGTATTTTCATTTTATATTAATGATTTACATTTTAATTTGGGAGTAAAATTACTGAATGATAAATTTGGTATTCAAACTCGTGGAGGTTGTTCTTGTGCTGGAACTTACGGTCATTTTTTGTTACATGTAGACCAACAAACGTCTCATGATTTAGTCGAAAAGTTAGAAGATGGATGTTTACTTGATAAACCGGGGTGGATAAGGATGTCGATTCATCCAACAACAACCAATAAAGAAGTTGATTTTATTTGTGATAGTATTATCGCTTTAGCGGATAATTTTAAGAATTGGGAGAAAGATTATAATTATAATAAAGAAACTAATGAGTTTGAACGAATTTCTTTTAAATCAATTGAAAATGATTTAGTAAGAGGCTGGTTTAAATAAGGAGGCAAGTTGAAAGTTGAAAAATTTTCACTACTTACTAATTATTTTAGCGTGTTTAAACCTTTTGTGTGTCCAAAAATAATATTCAGGTTGTTTACGAATTTGTATTTCTAATTCATGCATAAATAGATCAGTGATTTGATAATCGGGTAACTCTCTTGGATTTTCACTCAAAATATGCATTGTAGTTTTGTAATATCCTCTTTTTATTTTTTCGGTATTAAAATATATAACAGGATAGTTGTATTTTTTTGCTAACATTTCGGATGCTGTATGAACAGGAACTTCAACTCCAAAAAAAGTTGACCAATAATGCGCTTTTTTTGATTTTGGAGATTGATCGTTTAGAAATCCATAAATTCCTTGAATTTTATTTGCAAAATTATTCTCCATTAAAGGAAATAGTTCTTTTGTAGGAACCAAAATAGTGCTAAATCTACTTCTGGATTTTTTAATAAAATTATCAAAATATTTATTGTTTATTTTTTTATAAACACCAAATGTATTGGTCTTTACTTTAATATTTTGACCTAAAAACCATTCATAATTTGCATAATGTGAACTAACAATAATTGTTGAAGGATGCTTTTTTAGAAAATCAAGAACTTCTGGTTCATTAGTGATAAAAAACCGTTTTAAAATCTCTTTTTCAGAAATAGTGAAGGTTTTTATCATTTCCATAAAAATATCTACAAAATGATGGTAGAATTTTTTACGTATTTCTTTTAATTCAGTATCTGATTTATCAGGGAAAGCAATTTTTAAGTTGCTTAAAACCACTTTTTTTCTATAACCAATAATATGGAATAAGATGAGATAGATGAAATCTGAAAGTAAATATAA
>DAOUQH010000081.1 GCA_030625645.1 Flavobacteriia bacterium
ATATTTATGTAGCTGATCATTTAGTAGATTGTACAGGAGTAGCACCACAAAAATGTATGCTTGTTAAAGAAAAAATTGTTGATGACTGGACAAATTTTTATGGTAATATTGAAGGATTTGACTATGAAGAAGGTTACGAATATTTACTAAATGTAAAAGTGGAAGAAATTAAAAATCCACCTGCAGATGGTTCAAGCTTAAAATACACTTTAGTGGAAGTTTTTGAAAAAACAAAAACCGAAGAACAAACAACATTGGTTAATAAATGGAAAGTCATATCTATGCTTAGTGTTGAGAGTTTTGAGAGAAACCCTACTATACAATTTGATGATAAAGATAAAAGAGTTTCTGGTTTTGCTGGCTGTAACAACTTTTTTGGAGTTTATGAATCTTCAAATGGTCAACTCAATCTAAACGAAATGGGTTTAACAAGGAAAATGTGCCCTGATATGACTGTTGAAAATGCTTTTATTAATAATTTAAGAAGTGTTACCTATTATAAAATTGAAGATGGCAAATTGAATTTTTTTAATAAAGATGATGAATTAACTATTTCTTGTGAGAAAGAGTAAATGTATAATAATAAACGAGTGAACTGTTGGCTCACTCGTTTATTATCCAATATTATATTAAAAGAGTCTAAAAATTAGGTTTTCTTTTTTCTAAAAAAGCGGTAGTTCCTTCATTAAAATCATCAGTACCAAAACAATTTCCAAATTGATTGACTTCGGTTTTAAAGCCATTTACTCCATCTTTAAAGTTATCATTAATTGATTTGATTGCAGAACTAATAGCAGTTCCTGAATTTTTTGCAATTCTTCCTGCAATTTTTTCACAAAGAGGAATTAATTCTTCAAGTGTGGTAACATGATTTACTAAACCATAATCTTTAGCTTCTTTAGCATCAATCATTCCTGCAGTCATAATCATTTCCATTGCTTTGCCTTTTCCAACCAATTGTGGCAATCTTTGTGTGCCACCATATCCCGGAATAACACCTAAAGAAACTTCAGGTAATCCCATTTTTGCATTGTCACTTGCAATTCTAAAATGACTTGCCATAGCTAATTCTAATCCTCCTCCTAGCGCAAAACCATTTACTGCTGCAATTACTGGAGTACTTAAATTTTCTACAAAATCAAATAATATTTTTTGTCCGTTTTTGGCTAATTCTGCTCCCTGAGAAATATCAAAATCTGCAAATTCAGAAATATCTGCACCAGCAACAAAAGCTTTTTCACCACTTCCAGTTAAAATAATTACTCTAATATTTTTGTCAGAATCTGCTTCATAGAAAGCATCATGCAATTCAGCAATTGTTTCTTTGTTTAGAGCATTTAATTTTTTTGGACGGTTAATTGTGATATAAGCAATTTTCTTATCTTCTTCAAATATGATATTATTATAACTCATTTTATTTTGGATTTTAAATTAGTGACTTTTAGGTAAAGTTATTGTAAAAATGGTTTCTTCAAAAGGTTTTGAAGTAAAAGAAATTTCACCTCCATACGCTTCAATAATATTTTTAACCATTGGTAACCCAAGTCCCATACCACTTGTTTTAGTTGTAAATTTGGGTTCAAAGACCTTATTTCCATCTTCTTTTAATATTCCTTTTCCGTTATCTTTTACTTCTATATAAGCATTGTTTTTGTCTTCGTAAATTTGAATATCAATTCTTGGGTTTTCTATATTGTTTAACGCCTGAATTGCATTTTTTACCAAATTTGTAATAATACGAGTGAGTTGAACTTTATCTACATAAGCTTTTATGTCTTTATTTTTAGAACTAAAATGGATATAATCTTTTTGAAAAATATTTAGATCTAGTTTTATTTCTTCATTAATATTAAGCTCTTCTTTATTTGCCTTTGGCATTTCTGCAAAATTTGAAAATGCCGATGCAATAGAGCTCATAGTATCAATTTGTTGTATAATCGATTTACTATATTCGTGTAATTTTTGTTTGATATCTGGATCTGATGCATCAAAACTTTGCTCAAAACTTTGTACAGTCAAACGCATTGGGGTAAGCGGATTTTTAATTTCATGTGCCACTTGTTTTGCCATCTCACGCCAGGCATGTTTTCGTTCTGCTTGAGCCAATTTCACAGCACTATCCTCTAATTGATTGATCATATTATTATATGAATTAACCAGATTTGTTATTTCCTGACTTTGATTTTCCTCTAAAACTATTTTTTCATTTTTTTGTTCAAAATCAATTTGTCCCATCTTTTCACTTACATTTTCAAGTGATTTTGTAATGTATTTTGATAAAAAATATGCCAATCCGATAGCCATTAATAAAACAAAAAGATAAACCAAAGAAAGACGCAATAAAAACTCTTTTAACTCTTCATCTTGAAATGTATTATCTTGTAGGTATGGAATTCCAATGATACCAATGGGTTTAAATTTGGTATTTGTAATATACGAATAGGAAGATTTGAATTTTTTCCCATCTGGCGATATTTTTGGATTAACCATTCTATGTAAAGCAGTATTTTCAATTTTGTTTATGATAGAATTTGGAAGTTCATTGCTGATTTTGTTATTTGAAAATCTTGCATTTGAACTACGAAGTAGCTTGCCTTTTAAATCGTATATATTTATATCTAAATTATGAATATCAGAAATTTCATTAAGCTTTCTATCTAAAATTTGAGGTAGATACTCTGATTCAAGAGGAAATGTGGTCTTTTTTAACTCGTAATAAATAGCCTCTTTTATAGCAATTTCTTTTCTTTCTAATCTTTTTTCATGATAATCTTCGGCTTGTTCATTGTATTGGTAGATAGTTACTGCAGCAATTAATATAGATGCAATTACAACCAAAATAATCATCGAAACAAAAATACGAGTACGTAATGATAGTTTTTTAAACTGCATTAATTCGGTTTTCGGGTTAAGAATTTAGGTTAAGAATTATAATTTCCTGATAATCAATATAGTTAACACAAAATAATTATTCTTTTTTCAAAATTTGAATATCTTTTACAATTCGTGACATTTCAGTTGCATCGGTTCCATCATAAAATCCTCTTATTTGACCTTTTTTATCAATAAGAATAAACTGTTCGGTATGGATAAAATCCTGAAGACCGCCATCTCCTTCATCTAATACTGCAAAATACGATTTTCTTGCTAATTCATAAATATGTTTTTTATCGCCGGTTGTTACCTCCCATTTCCCATCAATAACGCCTTTTTTATCGGCATATTCACGTAAAATTGGGACACTATCCATTACCGGAGTTACTGAGTGAGATAAGAATTTTATTTCATCATCATCAATCAGTTGCGCTTGTAAATCATTCATATTTACAGCCATTGCCAGGCAAATAGTTTGACAGCGAGTAAAGAAAAAATCTGCTACATAAATTTTATCTTTAAAATCATTATTTGTAATGGTATCACCATTCTGATTAATCAAAGAAAAGGAAGCAATTTTATGATTATTTCTAACATGTTTAACAGATTCATCAACTAATAAAGGATTAATATCCACAGGATTATAAATAGGTAATTTCTTTTTAGGAGACACCAGAAAATAAATTATAGGTATAAATATTATTATAAAAAAAGCTAGAAAAACAAAAGTTGATTTATTTTTTTTAAAAAGATTGGTTGAATTCATTTTTGTATATTTGGAGTTCTCAAAAAAAATTGTTATTCAATATAAAAAAACAAATGTACACACTTAAAAAGTTTTTATTATTTTATTTTTTAATTTTATTTTCAGTTTCAGTTTTTGGTCAAATTGAAATTTCAAAAGAGAATATTTTTAATGAAATTGTGTCTTCAGAAAGAAGAAATGCATCAAAAAAAATTGCATTTAAAGCAAATCCAAATACTATAAACTACGATTTAAAATACCACCGTTTAGAATGGTATGTTAATCCTGAAAATGCATTTATCAATGGAGAAATAACTTCTTATTTTGTTGCAACTGAAAGTTTGAATAGTATAACCTTTGATATGGCCGAAAACCTAACCGTATCAAAAGTAATGCAAAGGGGAGAGTCTTTATCTTTTTCAAAAAACACTAGTGAAGAATTGATTATTCAATTGCCAAATACACAAGGTCAAGGAGTTTTAGATTCTTTAACAGTAGTCTATAGTGGTAACCCCAAGAGTAGTGGTTTTGGTTCTTTTGAGATAAGTACACATAGTGGTACGCCTGTTCTTTGGACACTTTCTGAACCTTATGGAGCAAAAGGGTGGTGGCCTTGTAAACAAGATTTAATTGATAAAATTGATTCTATCGATGTTTTTATTACGCATCCAAAAGCTTATAAAGCAGCTTCAAATGGAGTTTTAAAATCAGAAAAAATAGAAGGAATTAATAAGATTACCCATTGGAAGCATAATTTTCCTATTCCGGCTTATTTAATAGCAATTGCAGTTACGAATTATACGGTTTATACCGATTATGTAGAAAAAGGAGATTTTGACGTAGTAAATTATGTATATCCAGAGCATTTGTCTTGGGCAAAAGGTGAAACAGCCGTTACACCAAGAATTATGGATCTTTTTGGAGAGTTGTTTGAACTTTATCCTTATGCTTCTGAAAAATACGGTCATGCCGAATTTGGTTGGGGTGGAGGTATGGAACATACAACCATGACGTTTATGGGAAGTTGGAATAGAGATTTGATTGCACACGAATTGGCACATCAATGGTTTGGTAATAAAATTACTTGTGGGAGTTGGGAAGATATTTGGTTAAACGAAGGATTTGCTACATATTTAACAGGTTTGGTATATGAAGATTTTTTTGGGGAAGCAACTTTTAGATCATGGCGTTCAAATAAAGTAAATAACATTACTTCTCAGCCCGGAGGTTCTACTTTTGTGAAGGATACTTCTAGTGTGAATAATATTTTTAGCGGTAGATTATCTTATAATAAAGGCTCGATGATCTTACATATGTTAAGATATAAATTAGGAGATGATAATTTTTTTAAGTCACTTCAAAATTATTTAAAAGATCCTAATCTTGCTTTTTCTTATGCAAAGACAGATGATTTAAAAAAGCATTTGGAAAATGTAAGTAAGATAGATTTAACTGAATTTTTTGATGATTGGTATTACAATGAAGGATACCCTTCTTATGAAGTTACATGGCATCAAAATACCAGTAATAATGTGGTTAGATTTACAGTAAATCAAACTCAGTCGCATTCTTCGGTTGCTTTTTTTGAAATGCCTTTACCTGTAAAAGTTAATGGTGGAAGTGGAGAAAGTGAAATAGTGAGGTTGGAGGTTACAGAAAACGGACAAGTTTTTAATACAATAATTCCTTTTGAAATTACTTCTATTCAAATTGATCCAGATTCTCAATTGATTTCCCGAAATAACAATATTGTATTGGGTGTAGATCAAATGGAGTTAGAGAATAATATTAGTATTTATCCAAATCCGGTTAAGGATATTTTAAACATTAATAATAAAAGTAATGCTATTATTGAGAAGTTAACGATTTATAATGTTCTTGGTAAAAATGTTTTACAAATTAATAAACCAACTTCTGCTATAAATATCCAAAATTTTGAATTCGGAATGTATTTGGTAAAGGTTGAAACTACACATGGTTCATTTTTTAAAACTATTTTAAAGCAATAAAATAGTTATAGGTTTTTTAACAAACATTTTAAATGTTCAATTCATTGAAATTCGGCATAAAACCTTACATTTGTCCGATTTTTAAAATATTGAATAGATAGATGGATACATATATAAAAATTGCTCAATTCTTACTTAGTTTGTCATTCTTAATTGTGCTACATGAATTAGGGCATTTTATTCCTGCAAAATTATTTAAAACAAGAGTAGAAAAATTCTACTTGTTTTTTGATTATAAATTTTCATTATTCAAAAAGACTATAGGAGAAACCACTTATGGTGTTGGTTGGATTCCACTTGGAGGATATGTAAAAATTGCTGGAATGATTGATGAGAGCATGGATAAAGAGCAAATGGAAAAACCACCTCAACCGTGGGAGTTTCGCTCAAAACCAGCTTGGCAAAGACTAATTATAATGCTTGGTGGTGTAACTGTAAATTTCATTTTGGGAATTTTTATTTATATTATGATCCTCAATATTTGGGGTAAAGATTATGTTGCTTCTGATGATATTAAAAATGGATTTTCAGTTAATGAGATTGTGAAAGAATACGGATTTCAAGATGGAGATAAAATATTAAAAATTAATAATGAAGTTCCTTTTAGTGTTTTAGATATTAATAAGCAACTTTTTTTAAGAGATATTAAAACGGTTGAAGTAAAGCATTTTGATGGTAATAATGAAATAATTAATGTTCCTGAAGATATAGGTTTGCAGATGTGGCAAAGTGGTGTGATGGAACCATTTTCACCAAGAGTGCCAGCAGTTTTAGATAGTGTTTTACCTAATAGTCCGGCATACAATGCAGGATTGTTAAAAGGAGATTATATAACTAGTGTGGATAATATATCAACGCAATACTGGGGAGATTTCACAAAAGCTGTTCAAAGTAATAAAGAGCAAAAAGAAATGCAAATTACTTTTAAAAGAGATGGTTTAGAGAAGACAGTTGCAGTTACCCCTGATGAAAACAATAAAGTTGGAGTAAATGTTAGCACAAAAGATGTAATTGAAGTGCAACACAAAGATTTCTCTTTTACTGAAAGTATTCCAAAAGGTTTAAGTGAAGGATATTGGACTCTAAAGGATTATATGGGTCAATTCAAATATGTTTTCACTAAAAAAGGAGCTACAAGCTTGGGTGGTTTTATGACTATTGGTAATATTTTTCCATCTACTTGGGATTGGCAACAATTTTGGCACATTACCGCATTTTTATCAATTATGTTAGGATTTATGAACTTATTACCTATTCCTGCATTAGATGGCGGACATGTAGTTTTTGTTTTATACGAAATGATTACGGGTAGAAAACCTAGTGAAAAGTTTTTAGAATATGCGCAAATTACTGGATTTGTACTGTTAATGGCTTTGTTACTTTTTGCAAATGGTAATGATATTTATAAATGGATGACAGGTAAATTCTAAAAAAAAATACCTGAAATAATATGTCTGAAATCTTAATTGAATTTCAGATTTTTTTACATAAAACTATAAATTATATTAGCTATGAAATATTTATTAACCTTTTTTGCACTTTTTATAATTGTGTCATGTAGTGATGACGATATAGATTATGATAAAGTAAATGATAAAGAAATTTTAAAATATATTGCAGATAACAATTTAGATGCAACAAAAAGTAGTACAGGTTTGTATTATGTTATTGATGAACAAGGATATGGAAGTAAACCTGATGAAAATTCAATAGTTACTGTAAGATATAAAGGATATTTTACAAATGGTAATATTTTTGACCAAAGCGATAATAGTGGGCTTACAATTGGTTTGCAAGATGTAATTATTGGATGGGCAGAAGGGATTGCTTATTTTAATAGAGGAGGAATAGGAAAACTTTTAATACCTTCAAAATTAGCTTATGGTGAGAATGGAGGGAACGGTATTCCTAAAGGGACTGTTTTAATTTTTGATATCCAGTTATTGGATGTTGATTATGAAAAACAAAACGAAGATGATATCTTAAAATATATTGAAGATCATAATTTAACTGCTGAAAAAAGTGATTCAGGACTTTATTATACCATTGATGAAAAGGGGGAAGGAAGAACACCAACTCTTAGTTCAAATATTACTGTAAAATATAAGGGTTATTTTACAAATGATGATGTTTTTGACTCAACTGGTGATGAAAGTGTAACTTTTCAGTTGCAACAATTAATATTGGGATGGCAAGAAGGAATTCCATATTTTAATGAAGGAGGAAAGGGTACTTTATTTATTCCTTCAAAACTTGGATATGGAAATGCTGGAACCGGAAATATTCCTCCTGGATCAGTTACAATTTTTGATATTGATTTGTTAAAAGTTGAAAATTAAAAAAAAACTTTGACCTCCAAGGTCTAAAGACTCTTGGAGGTCAGAGTTTAAATTTTACTTAAAGATTACTTTTTTACTCAGACTTGCACCGTTTTCTAATTTTACATTTAAAATGTAAACTCCGTTATTTTGAAGAACATTTTTATCAAGAGTAAATACAGTTTTATTTAAATCTTTCTCTAGTACTTTTCTACCAAGAATATCATAAATAATCATTTTTTTAAGCATATTATTTTTTGTAGTAGAAACCTCAAATTGATTGTTGTTAGTTTTTACAATTAATTCAATATCACCATTATTAAAATCTTCAATATCTAATGCCGAGTTTTGGAATTTTATAATAAATCTATCTTCAAATTTTCCCGGATTATTTACAGTAAATTCATAATCAGATTCTTGTAGATTATGAGTGATTTCTAGAAATTTGTCAAATAGAAAAATAGCCTGTGACCCTATTGTACCTTCTGTTTTATCGATTTTAATTTTTAAGTTTACAGCTTTTTCGATCATTGAAGAAAAACCAATTTTTATTTCTGAATTTTCATCAATTGGGCTTGTACTCTGGATGGCTAATTTCTTTTCTTCGGCTAAAGAATAGAAGCTAATAAACTCATTTCCGTTAAAGCGGATTGCATCAAAGCCTCTTTCTACTTTTTCACTTGCATTATCCATAAATCCAATTAAAATCTGACTAAAAGCTCCTTTATCATTATATAGATTTAGCCAAATTTTATTTTCATTTTCTATAGATTTTTTCTTGGGTATATCTTGTTTAAAAAAGTTATTATTACCTGTTTCTGTTCGCATATCATTGGTAAATTGAATCTTTCCTTCCTGTAATGCTTCCACAAAAAAACCTTGACAAGATGCAATTGATCCAGAAGGAATTTCACCTTCTTCACTTGCCTTTGTACCACCAATATTTACAAGATAAGACGCATAATCATTTGAAGTATAAACATCCCCAACTTTTGGGGTATTATGTGTCCAAAAATATATTGTACCCGATAATAAGTTTTGATTAATAGGATTGTTTAAAAACAAATCTGCATCAATTGCTGATGGATATGGGTTGCCAACTAAATTCCAGTCATTATTCTCATTATTGTCTTTTGAACTTAGTTGAAGAGGGATTTCAACCAAACCATTATTTACAGTTCCGTTAAAAATAACGGTTTGAGTATCTTCAAATGGTTCGGTAATTGGAGCCAAAATTGCATAACCTTTTCCATTAGTCATGTTTCCAACTGCTTTTTGCCATGCAGGTGGATCATCATCATCTAATTCATCATTGTTATTATCAACAAATTCAGTGGTATTAAATTCGTAAATATAATTTTGTGGTGATTCGATAAATTCAGTGGCAAAACTGGCATTTTCAATAGGAGAAGACCAATAAGTATAATCGTATTTTTTAATTTTTGTTGTGGTTTTATGAATGTTTATGATTCCATTATTTACAATATCAACATCGTTTATCATGATTAAAGAACCTTCATTTAACACCTCTAAACTTCCATTTACAGTTAAATTATTTGTTATCGAAATATAATTATTTGCACTAATTGTAAGTTTATTATTTGCTTTTATTTCTAGATTATAAATTTCAAAATTGCCATTACTTTCTGTAAAATAATTATCATTGATTATCGCAGATCTTAAATTTTCAGGTTCACCATTATCCCATGTTCCTGATTCAAATTTTGTTTCCCCAATATAATGTTCTCCAATTCTGTAATTATATCCGGCTGTAGCCGAATTTATTTCCGAAATATCAAATTGAAACCAATCTTCTATATTAAACCCGGTAGATGTCTCTACTTTTTCACAACCATATTTTCTTACAAAACTTATATTTTCACCCCAATTGGAACTAT
>DAOUQH010000109.1 GCA_030625645.1 Flavobacteriia bacterium
CCAAGATCTAAAATGAATTTGACTTTTAATTATAACATCAATAAATTTAATGTGATGTTTAGAAATGTTTATTTTGGTGAAGTTACTGAAGCAACTAATAATGTAGATCTTCAACAAGTATTTGATAGTAAAATTGTAACCGATTTGTCATTAAGTTATTTAGCTACAGATGCGTTACGTTTTACAATTGGAGCAAATAATTTATTTGATGTTTATCCAGATAAAAATATTGATGCCAATAGAAGTAGTGGTCGTTTTGAATACTCTAGACGTTCACAACAATTTGGTGCAAACGGTAGATATTTATTTGCTAGAATTTCTTTCGATATAGATTAATAAATTTAATTTATTTATTATATAAGGCTGTCCTTTCGGATGGCCTTTTTTATGATTAATCTTTTCATTATCAAATTAAAATTTGATATTTTTGTAACATAATGGATGATTTCTCTCCAAGAAGAAGGAATTTTACTTTTATTATTTTCCAAGTATAATTTTTTTATAATAATTCACACATTATTCTTGGTATAAAAATTCATTGTTCTATGTCAATAAAAAATCAAATTACATCAAAAACTGCAATTGCTCTCGAAGACAAGTATGGAGCTCATAATTATCATCCGCTTCCTGTAGTTTTAAACAAAGGTGAAGGTGTATATGTTTGGGATATGGAAGGTAAAAAATATTACGATTTCTTATCTGCATATTCTGCTGTAAATCAAGGTCATTGCCACCCTAAGATAATTGATTCCTTAAAGCAACAAGCCGAAAATTTAACTTTAACTTCTCGTGCTTTTTACAATGATAAGTTAGGTGAATATGAAAAATTTATTACCAATTATTTTGGTTTTGAAAAAGTACTACCTATGAATACAGGTGCAGAAGCTGTGGAGACTGCTATAAAACTATGTCGTAAATATGCTTACGAAAAAATGGATATTCCTGAACATAAAGCACAAATAATTGTTTGTGAAAATAATTTTCATGGAAGAACTACAACAATTATATCGTTTTCAAATGATGAGGATGCCAGAAAGAATTTCGGACCATATACACCAGGATTTATAAAAATCGCTTATGATGATATTAATGCATTAGAAAAAGCTATTAAAAATAATAAAAATGTTGTTGGATTTTTAGTAGAACCAATTCAAGGAGAAGCTGGAGTTTATGTTCCTCAAGATGGTTATTTATCAAAAGCTAGAGAGCTTTGTAAACAAAATAATGTACTTTTTATTGCTGATGAAGTACAAACAGGTGTTGCTAGAACAGGGAAATTATTAGCCGTAGATCATGAAAATGTAAAACCTGATATTTTGATATTAGGAAAAGCACTTTCAGGAGGTGTTTATCCTGTTTCTGCAGTTTTAGCAGATGATGAAATTATGGAAGTTATTAAACCAGGTCAACATGGATCAACATTTGGTGGGAATCCTCTTGCAGCAGCTGTTGCAATTGCTGCTTTAGAAGTTATTACCGATGAAAATCTTGCAGAAAATGCTGATAAACTTGGTGAAATTTTTAGAAAAGAATTATCAAAATTTGCCAATGAAAATAAATTGGTAAAACTTGTAAGAGGAAAAGGTTTATTAAATGCTGTACTTATTAATGATACCGAAGATAGTTCAACCGCCTGGGATATTTGCATGAAACTTAGAGATAATGGCTTACTTGCAAAACCAACTCATGGTAATATAATTAGATTTGCTCCTCCATTAGTAATGAATGAAGAACAATTAATGGACTGTATTTCAATTATTAAAAAGACAATTACTGAATTTTAAAATAATAAATTAATTCAAAAAAATAACCCCGATTGAAAACTATTCAATCGGGGTTATTTTTTATACTTTCTAAATTTTAAACTAATATCCTTCTGTTAAGTGTTGCAATTTAACTTTATCTTCTAGTCTAATTTTCTTACCAGCCAAGGTTATAAATCCTTCTTTTTTAAATTCAGATAACAATCTAATAGTTGATTCTGTTGCTGTACCAATTGCATTTGCAATTTCTTCTCTTGTCAAAGTAACCGAAATAAATCCATCATTATCTACACCAAATATTTTTTCAAAAAATAATAGAGATTCTGCTAAGCGTTCCCTCACATTTTTTTGAGCCATATTTGCAATAGAAGCATTTGCATCGTCAAGATCTTCAGCAAGAGATTTGGTTATTTGCATTGAAAAATCCGAATTCATTTTAAACAATTCTAAAATTTCATTTTTTGGTATAAAACAAACATCCATTTCTTCTAGAGCTGTTACAGTTAGATGTGCAACCGAATTACTAATGACAGATCTATGTCCAACCAATTCTCCTTTTCTAATAAATCTTACAATTTGTTCTTTTCCATTAGGCGCAAGCTTTGTCAATTTGCACTTTCCATTTCTTAAGCAATAAACACCTTTTAAAGAAGATCCCTCGCTAAAAATAACTTCTCCTCTCTTAATATGCAAGGTTGATTTAGATTTAGATATACCATCCAAATCTTCTGCTGACACCGAACCCAAGGAGTTTAAGTCTCTAATAATACACTTTTCACATTGTGAAGTCATATAATTTTTTTTTACAGTTGCAAATTTATACAAAATATGATATTTATCACTTTTTATTGTGAAATATTTATATGAAATTTGTCAACAATTAATCTTTATTAAGATATGCCCAAAAAAACTTGTTACCATTGTGGTGCTGATTGTAATTCTGGTACAGTAATGTTTGATGATAAGCCGTTTTGTTGTAATGGTTGCAAAACTGTTTATGAAATCTTAAACCAAAATGAACTCACCTGTTATTATGACCTAGATCAAGCACCTGGTTCAATTCCTGATGAAATTAAAGGAAAATATGATTATTTGGATAATGAAGACATCTCCAGTAAATTAATCGAATTTAACGATGGTAGTACCTCTGTTGTTAATTTTTATATTCCAAATATTCATTGTAGTTCGTGTATATGGGTATTAGAGAATTTAGATCGTTTAAACAAAGGCATAAGAGCAACTTTGGTTAATTTCCCAAAAAAAGAAATACGAATTACTTTTAAAAATGATGAAACTTCTTTAAAAGATATTGTTGAATTAATGACTTCAATAGGATATGAACCTTTTATTAGTTTAGAAGATTCGGAAGGTAAAAAAGCAAAAATTGATCGCAAATTAATATATCAGGTTGCTTTAGCTGGGTTCTCCTTTGGTAATATTATGATGTTGTCTTTTCCTGAATATTTTGAAGTAGAAGGGTTTTGGCTAGATCAATTCAAACCCTTTTTTAGATTTTTAATGTTTGGGTTAGCTATTCCTGTTGTAGTATATTCTGCTAGAGATTATCTAATCTCAGCTTATAAAGGACTTAAACATGGGATTTTAAATATCGATGTTCCTATTTCATTGGGAATTTTGGTATTATTCTTTCGAAGCACTTATGAAATTATTTCTCAAACCGGATCAGGATATTTTGATAGTTTAACGGGATTAATATTTTTTCTATTGCTAGGGAAAATGTTTCAGCAAAGAACCTATAATTTTCTTTCGTTTGAACGTGATTATAAATCGTATTTTCCTATAGCAATTACCAAGATAAATAAAGATAATTCACATATAAGCATTCCTGTTCATGAAATAGAAAAAGGAGATCGTTTATTAATTAGAAATGAAGAAATTATTCCTGTTGATGGAATAATGATTAATGGTAATGCTCTTTTAGATTATAGTTTTGTTACTGGCGAATCAATGCCTGTTATAAAAAAATCGGGTGATAAAATATTTGCCGGAGGTAAGCAAACAGACGGTGCAATAGAAATGGAAGTACTTCAATCTGTAGCACAAAGTTATTTAACACAATTGTGGAGTAATGATATTTTCTCAAAAAGTGATACTAAAAATATTAAGAATATTACGGATTCAATAAGTAAATACTTTACAATCATTATATTGTTTATCGCTCTTTCTGCCGGAATTTATTGGTTCTTTATTGATAAAACTATAGCCTTTCAAGTAGTTTCAGCTGTTTTAATTATAGCTTGTCCGTGTGCTTTGGCTTTATCTGCTCCTTTTGCATTTGGAAATATATTACGCATTTTTGGAAAGAATAAATTTTACTTAAAAAACACCGATGTAATAGAAAGTATTTCTAAAATTAACACATTAGTATTTGATAAAACAGGTACAATAACCACTAATAAAAGTTCAAATATAAGTTATAAAGGAGAGCCTTTAAATACTTCCGAAATTGAATCGCTAAAATCTGTTTTAAGATCTTCTAATCATCCTTTAAGTAGAATGCTCTATGAATATTTACCTAATTCTGAACTAAAAGAAATAACTAATTATAAAGAAATTTTAGGCAAAGGAATTCAAGGACGTGTCAATAATATTGATATTCAATTAGGATCTGCATCTTATGTTGGCTTTGACACCCAAAAATTATTAAATACTATTATATATATTAAAATCAATAACAAAATAAAAGGAAAATACATTTTCAACAATGAGTATCGAAAAGGTCTAAAAAGTAGTTTCCAGCTTTTTTCTAAAAATTATGATCTTGCCATTCTATCAGGTGATAATGCTGGTGAAAAAGATAATTTGGAGCATATTTTACCTGTAAATTCACAATTATTATTCAACCAAAAACCTGAAGATAAACTTCGTTACATAAAATCACTACAAGATCAAAATAAAAATGTTATGATGCTAGGAGATGGCTTGAATGATGCCGGCGCACTAGCACAAAGTAATGTAGGAATAGCTATTTCTGAAAATATCAATGTTTTTTCACCTGCATGTGATGGAATCTTAGATGCCAAAGAATTTGAAAACCTGCCAAACTTTATTAATCTTTCTAAAAAAACTATGAATATTATAAAAATAAGCTTTGGTATTTCATTTTTATATAATATTATTGGGATGTATTTTGCAGTTACAGGCTCTTTATCACCAATTATTGCAGCAATATTAATGCCTTTTAGCTCTATATCAGTGGTTGTATTTGTTACTATTAGTACAAATTTTATTTCAAAAAAAATATTACATTAACTTTTTGTTAATTTTTTGTTAATGATTTTTACAAAAAACACGATATTTATCATAAAAAATCCACTTAACATTTCTATTTTTGTAATAACTAAAAAAAAATAAAAATGAATATTATATTTTTAACTATCATTATTAGTCTCATAATTGGAGTCTTTTTTTTATTTTTATTTTTACATTTAGTAAAAACAGGACAATATGACGATGTTTATTCTCCATCGGTTCGTATGTTATTTGATGATGAATTAGTTAAAGAAAAGACTGAAAATATTAACGATAATAAAACAATTAATAATTAACTAACTTAATTTTATGGAAAAAGAACAATTTTATTATGACAACAAGATTGTAAAAATGTTTTTCATTGCTACAATTGTATGGGGTATTGTAGGTATGATTGTAGGGCTTATGGTTGCCTTCCTTTTCAATTTCCCAAATTACATGGAAGGAATTTCATGGCTAAGTTTTGGTAGATTGCGTCCTTTACACACAAATTCAGTAATTTTCGCTTTTGTAGGTAATGGTTTTTTTGTAGGTATGTACTACTCTATGCAACGTTTATTAAAAACCAGAATGTATAGTGACTTTCTAAGTAAATTACATTTTTGGGGATGGCAATTAATCATTGTTGCTGCCGCAATTACATTACCTTTAGGTTACACATCTTCAAAAGAATATGCCGAACTTGAATGGCCTATAGATATTGCTATTACATTAATTTGGGTAGTAATGGGTATTAACATGATTGCTACAATTTTAATAAGACGTCAACGTCATATATATGTAGCTATTTGGTTTTACATTTCAACATTTGTAACCATTGCTGTTCTTCATATTTTCAATAATTTAGAATTACCTGTTTCAGCTTTTAAAAGTTATTCTATTTATGCAGGGGTTCAAGATGCTCTGGTACAATGGTGGTACGGACATAATGCAGTTGCATTTTTCTTAACTACACCTATGCTAGGTTTAATGTATTATTTTGTTCCAAAAGCAGCAAATAGACCTGTCTATTCGTATAGATTATCTATTATCCATTTTTGGACTTTAATATTCCTTTATATTTGGGCTGGACCTCACCATTTATTATATACCGCTTTACCAGAATGGTCTCAAAATTTAGGTACAGTATTTTCAGTAATGTTAATTTTCCCTTCTTGGGGAGGTATGATTAACGGTTTATTGACCTTACGTGGTGCTTGGGATAAAGTTAGAGAAGATCCTATTTTAAAATTCTTTGTTGTTGCAATTACTGGTTATGGTATGTCAACTTTTGAAGGTCCAATGTTAGCATTTAAAAATATAAATGCAATTGGTCATTATACAGATTGGATTGTTGCACACGTACATATTGGTACATTGGCATGGAATGGTTTTATTATTTCAGGTATGCTTTATTGGTTAGCTAAAAAATTATGGAAAACAGAATTGTATTCTACCAAATTAGCTAATACTCATTTTTGGATAGGTACATTAGGTATTTTATTCTATGCGCTTCCACTTTATGTTGCAGGTTTCACACAAGCTTCAATGTGGAAACAATTTAATCCTGATGGAACATTAGTATATGGTAACTTTTTAGAAACAGTTACCGAAGTTTTACCTATGTATGCTATGCGTGCTTTTGGTGGAACCCTATATTTAACTGGTTTTATTCTGTTGGCATATAATATTATTAAAACAGCTAAAGCTGGATCTACTGTTGAAGATGAGTTAGCTGAAGCTGCTCCACTTAAGAAAATTTCTAATTCAAGAGTTGAAGGAGAAAAATGGCATTCTTGGTTAGAAAGACGTACCGTATTATTTACAATATTATCTACCGTAGCTATTTTAATTGGTGGTGCCGTAGAAATTATTCCACTAATTGTAATTAAATCAAATATTCCTACAATAAGCTCTGTTAAACCTTATACACCACTTGAATTAGAAGGTAGAGATATTTATATCCGTGAAGGTTGTAATAACTGTCATTCGCAAATGATTCGCCCTTTCCGTTCAGAAGTTGAACGCTACGGAGAATATTCCAAAGTAGGTGAATTTGTTTACGATCATCCTTTCTTATGGGGTTCTCGTAGAACAGGACCAGATTTACATCGAATTGGAGGTAAGTATAATGACAATTGGCACTTTAATCATATGCTAGATCCGAGATTAACTTCGCCAGGCTCTATTATGCCACAATATCCATGGTTACTTACAGATGATTTAGACATTTCAAATACAGTAAATAAAGTAAATGCTATGATTACTTTAGGAGTTCCATATACACAAATGGAATTAGACAAAGCTGTATACCTATTACAAAATCAGGCTGCTGAAATTGAAAAGAATTTAGGTCAAGACCCTGAATTTGTTAAAAACTACGGAGATGCTAATATGAAAGACAAAGAAATTGTTGCTTTGATAGCATATTTACAAAGATTAGGAACAGATTTAAAAGCTGGAGAAACAGCTAAAAATTAAAGTTATGATACGATTTATAAAACACACTTTTGATTCAATCGCAGGGATTGAAATATATCCCATCATTTCTTTGTTGATCTTCTTTACATTATTTGTATTAGTAATTTTATATGTTTTTAAAATTCCTAAAAGAAGAATTGATGAGATGAGTAATCTACCATTAGATAATTAATAAAAAAATAACTCATGAACGATAAAAAACAAAAAACTGGCTTAGAAAAGTTTATTCAATCAATGACCAAAGCTCATGATTTGGGTAAGG
>DAOUQH010000126.1 GCA_030625645.1 Flavobacteriia bacterium
TAAAGTGAGTCGCCTGCATCAACAGCACCTACGCATTGCACCCCCGATAAATTATAGATAGCACCTCCACCTGTTGAACATATACCCGATGAAATACAGCCTTCAATAAAACTACTTGACAAAGGAGTTGGATGAAATTTATGATTTGCTTTTTCAATTGCATTCATAACAGAAATAAAATTCTTTATTTGAAGTTTCAATTGACTTTCAAATACTTCTAAAAATGACTCAAATGAATCGAAATTATTTTTAGAATATATTGTTTTTTCAAGAACATTAACAACATTAAATAGTGCAGCATCGGTTGATGCAAAACTTTTGCCAGGAACCGTTGGTTCTACACATCCAACAGGGGTATAATTTTCAACATCTTTAGAAGAATAACCATTAATTTTTAGAGCTTCGGGTATAATTTCATCATTATATAGTGCAGGAGATCCATATCCTGAAGATAAAACACCAAATATTTTGTCTAAATATTCAGGGGGTGAATTTTTGTGAATTCGTGCATGAAAATTGGGTTGTCGTAAACCTAATTCTTCCATTATTTCTAAAAGAATATAACTTAATTCATTTGTAGAATCTTTTCCATCAGTATTTTTTCCTCCCACACAAATAACCTGACCGCTCATTAAACCACTGTGATACTCGGTAATTTGTTCGGATAGAATAGGTATTAGCTCAGCAAATTTAATACTAAAAGCAGATAGCAATTCTTTTGCTTTATATCTATCCAATTCTCCAGATTCAATTCCTTTTTTATAGAATTTGAATAGATAATTATCTAATCTTCCAGGTGAAATCCCGTTATCAAGACTTTCTAAATTTATTGCTATTTGAACAAAAAAGATAGATTGTAGCGCTTCATGTAGATTTTTTGCAGGATTTAAAGGAATATTTTTACAAACTTCTGATATGGTAATTAATTCATTTTTTCTTACTATATCTTGTTCATTCTTAGCAAGCTTTAAAGCCTCTTCAGAATATCTTTTTGCAAAACCTACCATTGCTGTATTAATGATTTTAACAGCTTCATAGAAATTCCATTTTTCACTTCCTTTTTCTTGCTTATTTTGCAATGTTTGAGCCTCATCTAAAATTCCTTTTATTCCTTGATTTACTAATTTTTCATAATCAGGTGCAAAATGAGCGATTCCTCCAGTTTCATTTATCACATACTCGGTTGATTTAAGTTGACTTTGCAGAAATTTTATTTTACTTACTATTCCAGAGAATGCTTTCAGTGCAAGAAAGCGTGTTGACCAAAAAGGCATGGTCTTTAATAATTTTTTCCTTTCTTTTGAGCTAATTTTTAGAGGATTAACTTTTCTCGATGAAAACTTAAAAATATCCAGCAATACTGCAAAACCATGTAATTCGGGATAAATTGAACCGCCAACTCGTTTCGAACTAAAGTTTCCAACGATTAATTCTTCTGGATATATTTCAATAGTTTTTTCGCGTAATACTCTAGCTAGAGCTTCAGCAATTTGTATATCGACAGGTTTATTTTGATTTAAAGAATTTTTATAATAATCGGTCCAAATAGTTGCTCTTTCTGTACAAATAGAATAATCTGCACTAAGTATTGCATTTTTTAGAACATCAATCCTGCTGTTTAGTTGACTTGTTTGTGTATCTGATTTAATCATAAGTTATTGGATTTATTCCGAATTTTGAAAAATAGGATTTAATTATCTCAATTTCTTCTTTGGTATGAGGTTCAACTTTAAATATTTCAGCACCATAATCAATTCTTATAGCTTTAGAATTTCCCATACTGTGGTATGGAAGTAAGTGTGCCGATTTATGTCCATTTTTTATCAAAAATTCACTAGTAGCTTTTATATTATCAATTCCATCATTAATATTTGGTATCAAAGGTATTCGTACTTGTATATTATTAAAGATTAAATTTAATTTTTCAAAGTTATTTAGAATCGTGTTATTTGTAAGCCCTGTATATTCTTTATGTTTTTGACTGTCTAGATGCTTTATATCAAAATAGATCAAATCGATATACGGAAGTAAATTAATCACTTTTTTAAAATCAAATTGTCCACTAGTTTCAATATTTACATGAACTTTCTTTTTCTTTAGCTCTTTAATAATTTTAAATAGAAATTCGGTGTAAATAAAAGGTTCGCCACCAGAAAATGTTATTCCTCCATCAGAATCAGTATAAAAATCAAGATCCTTGAGTAATTCGGAAATTATATCTTTTTCATTCATTTCCTTTCCAATCATTCTTCGAGCATCATTTTCACAAATATCTATACATGCTCCACATCGTATGCAAGTTGAATAATCACTAATTTTTGTTATTGGATCAATTGCATTAACAGGACAAACTTCAATACATTTTTTACAATCTTTGCAGTTTTCGTAGTAAAAAGCAACTTCCTGTTTATTTTTTTGTGATTCAGGATTCTGACACCATTTACACTTTAACGAACATGCTTTTGTAAACATAACAGTTCTTATCCCTGGGCCATCATGGATTGAGAACCTTTGAATATCAAAAATATATGGGATATTTTTTTTCTGCAAATTGTTATTCTATATGTTTAGGCAAAAGTATCAATTATTTTTAAATCATCTTTTTTACCTTTTATCTATTAAATACTAACCTAAAATGAGTAGTAATTTTTAATAATCTACTCAATAAAACATAAATAAGCACAATAAGAACCTACTATTAAAGGATAATTTAATCTATAATTGTTACCAAGGTCTTATTTGATATAAAAATAAAAGTTATTTTATTGTAATACAGTGGTTTAAATACATTTTAGATAGATTAATAAACTTATAATATCCCTCTTTTTATTTCGTTTAAAATTATTCTTAAAAAGTATATTTTTATTATATTTGTTTTGAATGAGAGAGGAACTAACTGATAAGATACTCGAATCACTTAAACGGGGGGACAATGCAACATTAGAAAAAATCTATATAGATAATCGTGTTGCGTTTATAAATTTCTCCAAAAAATTTGGTTTACCTGAAGTTGATGCTCTAGATGTTTATCAGGATGCTATTATTGCTTTTCATGAAAATGCAATAAATGGAAAAATAAATTCATTTAATAGTTCGGTTTCAACTTATTTGTTTGCCATAGGAAAGTTTATGATTTTTCAGTTGTTAAGAGTTGATTCAGGTATTGAATTTGACTCAAATATGATGATTGAAGAAAAAAATATTGAATTTGATGTTAACCTTTATGATGAAAAGTTAACTAATAAACAAAAGGTAATAGCAAAACACTTTAAAATGCTTGGAGAAAGATGTAAAGAAGTACTTTCTTTATTTTATTATCAAGGGTATACATTAGGGGAGATAGCAGTTATTTTGGGATATAGTACAAAAAATGTTTTAAAGAGCTCAAAGTCACGCTGTTTAAAACAATTAAAAGAAATGATTAACAATTAGTTATGAATAATATAGATTTAATTGAAAAATATTTTAAAAAGTCATTGAATGATGAAGAGCAGGTTTTGTTTGATAATCTGTTAAAGAGTGATCAAAAATTTAAAGAAGAATTTGACTTTCAAAAAGATTTAAAAAAGGTTATTGCTGTAAATCAGCGAGAGTCTTTGAAAACTACTTTACAAGGTTTTGAGGATAAATTTAAAAAAAATAAAGTAATTCCAATGAAATGGTTGATGGCTGCTGCCTCAGTTATTTTGATTTTAGGTTTAGGATATATTATTTATCAAACTTCATTTAATAATTCTCCTGAAAAATTATATGCTGATAATTTTGAGCCTTACAGAAATATAATTCAGCCTGTAGTAAGAGGTGAAAGTGTAGATACAATTGAAGCTATTGCTTTTGCAGCATATGAAAATGGTAAATATTACAAAGCAATTAATTTATTTAATTCAATTGAAGAGAAAGAGTATTTAAAATTCTATGAAGCAATGTGTTTCTTAAAACTAGATAAGACCCAGGAAGCAATTGATCTACTTTTGCCAATTGCGACTTCGAATACTAATGTAGAAGATCTAAGGTTTAACTTTAAACACAAAGCTAATTGGTATTTAGGATTAGCTTATCTAAAAATGGGAGATAAAAATAGAGCAATTTCTCAATTTTCAATACTAGCCAATTACCCTGAAGATGTTTATAAAAAGGAGAAATCTAAATTAATTTTAAAGAAATTAAACTAAATATCAATTCCTTTAATTTTTTTATGTAATAGTATTGCATAACTATCCGAAAATGTAGCAACCATACTACAAACATTCATGATTCTATCATAAAGATTTTCTTGTATATTTCTATTTTTTTCAGGTAAAAGGAGTAATATTAATTTGTCATAATTTGAAGCATTATTATCAAAAGTATTGTTAAGTGCTTTAATAAAAACATCTAAAAGATCAGCAATAATCTGGTAGCCAGCTATTTCTTTTTCAACTACATCTTTACTTTGGTATATTTTTTCAATACTTAATTTAATGATATCATTTATTTGAGCTTCGTATTTGCATTTGTCGAGTAGGGAATAATGAAATTTACCCTGTAAAATATCCGCCTCATTTTTGATAAAAATACTTGCAGTTTCCTGAATTAAATTCCCAATAGCCAAGGCTCTTAAATAGCTAATTCGATCTTTAGTATTTTGTAGGGAATGATACTTTTTGGTATCAATATTATCTCTTACTAGATTGATTAGATATTCCAAAGCGTAATCTTCAGAAATTAACCCCAAATTAATCCCATCTTCAAAATCAATAATTGTGTAGCAAATATCATCGGCAGCTTCTACTAAATATGTCAAAGGGTGTCTGGTATAAGCCAAATGATTATCATTTCTCAATTCTTTTAAACCAAGTTCATCGGCAATATCCTTAAAAAATGATTTTTCACCTTGAAAAATGCCATATTTTTTATCTCCGATGTTTTGAGTAGGTTTTTTTGGTAAAGATTCTTTCGGATATTTCATATAAGCACCTAGAGTTGCATATGATAGTCTTAAGCCTCCTTCTACTCCGGTTCTAGATTCGGTTAGTATTTTAAATCCATTTGCATTACCTTCAAAATCAATAAGATCTCGCCATTGTTTATCGGATAATTCTGATTTATAATTTTTTCCATTTCCAGATTTAAAATATTCACCAATTGATTTTTCACCACTATGACCAAAAGGCGGATTTCCAATATCATGAGAAAGTGCTGCTGCTGCTGCAATAGCACCAAAATCATTTGCCTGAAAAGCTAATTCTTGCAATTTTGGATATTTATTCAGTATGTGTTTTCCAACAATTCTACCTAAAGATCTAGCAACAACTGAAACCTCTAGGCTATGTGTTAATCGAGTATGAACAAAATCGGTTTTTGAAAGCGGAACAACTTGTGTTTTATCTTGTAAACTTCTGAAAGAATCAGAAAAAATAATTCTGTCAAAATCTACTTCAAATCCTAAGCGAGTTTCATCTTGGTCTTTTCTTAATCTTTTGCTTGTATCTCCAAAACGTTTTAGCGATAATAGTTGTTCCCAGTTCATAATAAAAATTTATGCTAATATAGTATTTGTTTAGAGATTATTAATCCGTAAAGGTTAAACATCTAAACAAACTATTATGAAGAGAAAAAATAATTCTATCAAAATATACTTCAAAGTAAAAGCAAGTTTCATATTTGTTTTTTTTATAATATTTTGTTTGAATTTTCATGTTGTTTTAAAGAAAATAATTATCACCAATTCATTATAGATATTCTGATTTTGTAAATTACATTTTTTAAAATATACATTTTCAGATGTAAATAGAATATTTTTTATATCAAAGCAATTATTATTTTTTATTTATATAAATTTATTTAAACATTTAGTTTAAATTTATAGTTAATTTTTTTGGATACTATTTTAGAAAAATGATTATGATTTATCCAATGACTTTAAGCAATAACTCAAAATCTTTATAAATGGAAAATATTTATTTATTAATGGTAGTAGCTTTGGCAATTTTAGCAATAGCTGATCTTGTAGTGGGTGTAAGTAATGATGCTGTAAATTTTTTAAATTCTGCAATTGGTTCAAAAGCAGTTTCTTTTAA
>DAOUQH010000073.1 GCA_030625645.1 Flavobacteriia bacterium
TTAAAACATACAACCTTAACTTTATGATTAAAAAGTTAACATTAGAAGCAATAAAATTGCTTAAAAAACTGATTGAAACCGAATCGTTTTCAGGAGAGGAAGAAGGCACATCTTTGTTAATTGAAGGTTGGTTTGAGCAAAATTCAATTCCGTTTCAACGAGATAATAATAATATTTGGACGAGAAATAAGTTTTATGATGCTTCGAAGCCAACTATTTTATTAAACTCTCATCACGATACGGTAAAACCAAATAAAGCTTACACTAAAAACCCATTAAAAGCAGATGTTATTGATGACAAGTTATTCGGTTTAGGCAGTAATGATGCAGGTGGTAGTTTAGTTTCTTTAATAGCAACTTTCACATATTTTTATAAGAAAAAAGATTTAAAATATAACTTGATTATTCTCGCTTCTGCAGAAGAAGAAAACTCAGGTCCAAAGGGAATTAGAAGTGTTTTATCATTATTGCCAGAAATTGATTTTGCCATTGTTGGTGAACCCACACAAATGAATCTGGCTATAGCCGAAAAAGGCTTGCTAGTTTTAGATTGTTATGCGCATGGAAAATCTGGTCATGCCGCCCACGGAACTGGAGATAATGCACTTTATAAAGCTGTTGAAGCGATAAGTTGGTTTAAAGATTATCATTTTTCGAAAGTATCAAATACTCTTGGCGAAATAAAAATGACAGTTACTCAAATTGAGGCAGGCAAGCAACATAATGTTATTCCTGTAGAATGTCATTTTGTGGTTGATGTACGAACGACAGATCAATATAGTAATAAAGAAGTTTTAGAAATAATTAAAGAGAATGTAGAAGTTGAAGTAAAAGAGAGATCTTTAAGGCATAATTCATCTTCAATATCTTTAGATCATGACATTGTGAAATTTGTTCTAAAATTGGGTAGAAAAACTTATGGCTCACCAACCATGTCAGATCAGACAGCTTTGACTTGTCCATCATTAAAATTAGGACCAGGAGAGTCGTTACGTTCACATACCGCTGATGAGTTTATTTATATAAATGAAATAGAAGAAGGAATAAAAGTATATGTTGATATGTTGAGTAGTGTAATTGTTGAATAAAATTATAAACTTAAACGAACATTTACACAAAAAACAACTAAACGATTAAACAATATAAAACATGAAACTTTGGGATAAAGGCTATAGTACAGATAAAAAAATTGACATTTTCACAGTTGGTAACGATAGAGAATTAGATTTAGTTTTAGCAAAATATGATGTAATAGGCTCTTTGGCTCACGCCAAAATGTTACATAAAATAGGTTTGCTAAGCAAAGAAGAAATTAATGCTGTAGAAATTGAACTTAATAATATTTTAGAAACTATAAATAAGGGAGAATTCACTATTGAAGATTCTTTTGAAGATGTACATTCAAAAGTAGAATTTTTACTCACAGAAAAACTTGGTAATACAGGAAAAAAAATTCATACAGCAAGGTCGAGAAATGATCAAGTTTTGGTAGATGTACATTTGTATTTAAAAGATGAGTTGGAAGAAATTAAAAGTCAAACTAAAGAACTATTTAATCTTTTGATTGACTTATCTAAGAAATATAAAGAAGTTTTATTACCGGGTTATACTCACTTGCAAATAGCGATGCCTTCTTCTTTTGGTATGTGGTTTTCGGCTTATGCTGAGAGTTTAATTGATGATGTTTATTTTATCAATGCTGCATACAAAGTGGTTGATCAAAATCCATTAGGTTCTGCGGCAGGCTATGGAAGTTCATTTCCTATTGATAGAGAAGATACTACCAAAACTATGGGTTTTGAAACCTTAAAATACAACTCGGTAGCTGCCCAAATGAGTAGAGGTAAAACTGAAAAATCGGTTGCTTTTGCCATGAGTTCCGTTGCCGGAACTTTATCAAAATTTGCTTATGATATTTGTTTGTATATGAGTCAGAATTTTGGTTTTGTTTCCTTTCCAGATGAATTAACCACAGGTTCTAGCATCATGCCTCATAAAAAAAATCCTGATGTTTTTGAGTTGATAAGAGGAAAATGTAATAAAATTCAGGCATTACCTTTTGAATTAACCATGATTTCTAATAATTTACCAAGGGGTTATCATAGGGATTTGCAATTGTTAAAAGAAGGGTTGTTGCCTGCAATTCAAACATTAAAATCGTGTTTAGAAATGTTTACTTATTCTTTGCAAAATATTAAAGTAAATAAAAATATTTTAGAAGATCCTAAATATGATTATTTGTTTAGTGTTGAAGAGGTGAATGAACTGGTTCAAAATGGAACACCTTTTAGAGATGCTTATAAAATTGTAGGAGGAAATATTGAAAAAGGAAATTTTCAGCCCAATAAAGACATTAAACACACGCATTTGGGTAGTGTTGGTAACTTGGCATTAAAGGAAATACAATCTAAAATGAATAAAGCTTTATAAAGAATTGAATTATACATTGTAAGTAAATTAAAAGTTTTGCGACTCAACACAAAACTTTTATTTATGAAATTTTTTATTTCTTTTGGTATATTTTTATTTATTCTTAATAGTTGTGGATCTGATGATGGTGAAATAACTTTAACACCTGATAATAATAAATACGAATGGACAATTCCTAAGGAAAATTTAACAGGATCTTTTAAGCCCTTTAGTTTAGCAATTAATCCAGTACTCATAAGAGCTAGTGATGTAAAATCAATTTCAGATGAGTCACTAGTTGCCATGGTAAGTTTTGGAGATGAGATTAGAGTTTATCCGTATAAGTATATTAGTGTTTATGAATCTGTTAATGATTTTTTTGATGATAATAATATAGCAATTACCTACTGTCCTATTACGAAAAGCAGCTTGTGCTTTAACAGAAATTTTAAAGATGAAATTTTCACTTTACGAGCTTCAGGATATTTGAATAATGAAAATGTTATAATACATGATGAAAATAGTGATACATTTTGGTCACAAATGAGGATAGAATGTGTAAAAGGTAAATTTGCAGGAGAAACAATTGACACTTATAATCTTATTGAAACAACTTGGAAAACGGTTAGAGAGAATTTTAAAAATGCCTTAGTTTTTACCAATACCAGTATTGCTAATAAGAATAGTAATATTTCAAAAAATAAAGATGGAAATATTGAAAAGAGCGAGAAAGTTTTTGGGTATTTTAATAGTACGCAAAAGATTAATCGTAAAATCATAATTTATAGATATAATAATTTTGTAGATGAAATTCAGCTATTTTCTAAGATATCTTCAGGAAATAATATAATTACAGTTGGCAGTAACGAGAAACACTTTATCTCCTCATATATTAACAATGAAAATTTAAACTTTATTGCTATACAAGATCAGTTTCCAATTGTGATGAAAGATGAAAATGATAATATTTGGAATGTGTTTGGTGTAGCTGTAAGTGGACCTAGAAAAGGAGAACAGTTAAAGTCTCCTGCTTCCTTTGTTGCTTCCTGGTGGGCTTGGGATCTGTTTTATGATGATTTTATTTTTACTGATTAATGGTTAGAACAGGTAATAATCTATAAATTTCACCAGAGTTTTATTTCCATAAAAAATCCCCACTAAAAAGTGAGGATTTTTATATTATAAAAAAGATAACACTAATCAACCAATATGATAATCTGATTATCTTTAAGCTCTAGAGTACCACTTTTTATATGTAATACTTTAGCATTATCAATATCGGTAAACTTATCTTGATAAGCTTCATCAATACTAATATTTCCTTTTATTTTAATATCACCTTCTTGTAATAAAGAGACAATAGCTGCGTGATTTTCTAACATTTGAAACTCACCGTTGACACCAGGTACTATAACAGATTCTACATCTCCTTTAAATAATCCGGCTTCAGGTGTTACAATTTCTAAAAACATATTTTTTCAGTTTTTTGTTTTAGCTTTTAATTATAAGTTTTGCATGTATAGTATCTTAAAACGTATAAGTCAAAACTTAAAATTAGTTTAAGCTTCAGCTAACATTTTTTCACCTGCTTCAATTGCTTCTTCAATTGTACCTCTTAGGTTAAATGCTGCTTCAGGATATTTATCTAATTCTCCATCCATAATCATATTAAATCCTTTAATAGTATCTTTAATATCAACTAAAGACCCAGGGATACCTGTAAACTGTTCGGCTACAAAGAAAGGTTGAGATAAAAATCGTTGTACACGACGTGCTCTGTGTACAATTAGTTTATCTTCTTCACTCAATTCTTCCATACCTAAGATGGCTATAATATCTTGTAATTCTTTATATTTTTGAAGAGTTTCTTTAACTTTTTGTGCTGTATCATAATGCTCATCACCAAGTACATCTCTATTTAAAATTCTTGAAGTAGAATCTAATGGATCTACTGCTGGATAAATACCTAACTCAGAAATTTTTCTAGATAAAACCGTTGTAGCATCTAAGTGGGCAAATGTTGTTGCCGGTGCTGGATCCGTTAAATCATCAGCAGGCACATAAACTGCTTGTACTGATGTAATAGAACCTTTTTTTGTTGAAGTAATACGTTCTTGCATTGTACCCATTTCAGTTGCCAAAGTTGGTTGGTAACCTACTGCTGATGGCATACGTCCTAAAAGTGCTGATACCTCAGACCCTGCTTGAGTAAAACGAAAAATATTATCAATAAAGAAAAGAACATCTTTTCCTTGACCTTCACCTGCTCCATCTCTAAAGTACTCAGCAATTGTCAAACCTGATAAAGCAACTCTTGCACGAGCTCCTGGAGGTTCGTTCATTTGACCAAATACGAAAGTAAGTTTAGAATCTTTTAATTTAGTTTGATCAACCTTAGATAAATCCCATCCACCTTCTTCCATAGATTTTTCAAACTCTTCACCGTATTGGATAATACCAGATTCTAACATTTCACGTAGCAAATCGTTTCCTTCACGTGTACGTTCTCCTACTCCTGCGAATACTGATAATCCACCGTGACCTTTTGCTATATTGTTGATTAATTCTTGAATTAATACAGTTTTACCTACTCCTGCACCACCAAATAAACCAATTTTACCACCTTTTGCATAAGGTTCAATCAAATCGATTACTTTAATACCAGTAAATAAAACCTCTGTAGAGGTAGATAAATCTTCAAATCTAGGAGCCGAACGGTGAATTGGTAAACCATTTTCTCCATCTTTTGGTAAAGCTTCTAGACCATCAATAGGATCACCATTAACATTGAATAAACGTCCGTAAATATTTTTACCAACAGGCATCTTAATCGGATTTCCTGTTGCTACAACTTCATGACCTCTACTTAAACCATCAGTTGAATCCATTGCAATACAACGAACAATATTTTCTCCTGTATGCTGTTGAGCTTCAAGTACAATTATACTACCATCTTTTTTTATAATCTCTAAAGAGTCATAAATTCTTGGAAGGTCTTCCTGATTTTCAAAGGCTACATCAATTACTGGTCCAATAATTTGAGAAATTTTACCTAAATTCTTTGCCATTATTTTAATATTAGATTTTTATCTTTATTTATACTACCATAAGTAAAACGGTAGTACTTAGTTTTTTGCGCTGCAAAGATATATTTTTAAAAATAAAAGAGGGAATATTCTTTGATATTTTTTTAACTTAGAATTGATAGATATATTTAGGATGTTATTTTTATTTTAATTATTTCTAAATACATTAATGGCAACTGTTTAAAATAGAAAACATCCTCATTTTGAGGATGTTTTCTGTAAATTTAAAAATATATATTATCGTAAATCTGGCGAATAAAATACTGGAAATTCCCCTAAATCATTTAATGCTCCGGCCTCCCCAAAATTTGAGCTATAAGTTGCATCAATAGTTTTTAACATTTCATCAGCTATTAAAGCACTTCCTCTAGCAGTTAAATGTACGCCATCTAATGAGAAGACACCGCCAGTAACAAGATCAGCTGTAAAATCAAAACCATTACTTGAAATACCTGATGAATATAATACTTGCATTAAAGCATTTGCATCAACAAAAGCCAGACCAGCCTGTGTTGATAAATCTTTTATTTTGGAATTAAATGAATTAGTGGCAGCAGAAACCTCATCTTGTTCACTAGGTATTAAAACCCATTTATCAGATAGTGGAACAGAAAGCCCATTAATTAACATTGGATTTCCTCCAACAGTAGTGCCAATAAAAGAAGAACTTGTTAAAACTAATAAATCGTCTGCTGTAGCTTGTCTTAGTGAGGGCAATCTATATGGCGTTAAATTTGTTAAACTTTCATCTTCAATAACAACGGCATTTTGCCCTGCAACAAAATGAATAGTTCTATATTCTCTTTCTTCTGCGCTAATTGCGCCTAAGGATTCTAACTGTAATAAACCACCGTTATATTGAATATATCCTTCATTAAGAGCTCCTGCTGTTCCGGCATCTAAAGGAACTGGATTGTGAGGAACAGTTGTAAAAAAAGGAATGGATGTAACATTAGGAATATTTAAAACAACACCTTTAGCTCCTCCTGATGTTAAAGTTGAAATTAATGTACTATAGGCAAAATCAAAAGTTGCCTGATCTGTAATTGGATCAGAACCATCACCTCCGGTAGAAGCATAGCCTAAAACATCATTAATACCTATCCATAAACTAAAGAAAGTTGGATTTTGAGACATTGCATCTTCAAGAACACTAGCATTTGAACTTGATGCCATTCTCACAAAATATGGATTTGCCAAACCAGCCTGAAGTCCGGCAATATTACCATAGCCATTAGCTAATAGATGAATTGCTTTTGCTCCAGGAATTCCCATATTGTTATAAGGTCCAGGAATGAAATTAGTAACTTCTGTTGTTGGCTTTGCATCAAGTCTTACAGGCCCAGATCCGTTAAAATATAATCTAGGAGATTGGATTACTTGCCCACCAATGAGTAAACCACCAATATTATCATTGGTATATGGTTGTGTAAAATCACCACCTCCTACTAAAGCCATTTTTTGAGCTAAAATATTTGGTAGCGAATTATTTTGACCAGCTTTAAATAAAGCACCGTCTGTATATCCTGATGTTAGTGAATTACCTAAAGCAACATAATTTGAAAAATCTGCTACACCAGAATCTAAATCTACGGTATTATCCGGATAAGTATAATCCTCATCATCACAAGCTGTAAATCCAATAAAGATTAATAAAAGCCATATATATTTTAAATTGTTCATATCTTAAATTTTAATTTGTTTTATTATTGATTTATTACCCATGAAATATAGTACATAGAACCTACATTACCAGATCCTGGCGCTGCTCTATATTCTTCTCCTCCAATATTTGTTCCTCCAATTTTGAATACTGATTTAATACTAGGTACTGAATAGTTAAATTGTGCATCAAAAACATTTGTCGAAGGCATCATCTCATTTGCAATAGTAGCTTCTCTTAAGAATTGATCTCTATATCTATAGTTGAAGTTAAATCCAAAATTTTCAAATAGATTATCACTACCAATAGAAACTTTAAATTGATTTTCAGGAGTGTTGAAACCTGCTTGAAAATCAGGGTCAGATTCTTGATCAAAATCAAGTTTAGACCATGTGTAGCTAAAACCAAGATTAAATTTTTCGAAGAATTTTCTATCCACTCCAACACTCACTCCGTAAGAAGAAACGTCAACATCGGCATTTGTATAAACTTGAAAAACATCGGCATTTCCAGTAGCAACATCAATAACACCAGACATGTCAGCTGTTGTACCGCTTACAGGTGTCATAACATGAGCATTATTAATAAAATCATCGTATGTATTATAGTATGCATTAAAATCAATAGAGAATTTTTCAATTACTCCACGATAACCAACATCAAAAGCATTTACTTTTTCAGGTTTTACCAAATCGGTTACAACCGGAACAAGATCAGCAGGATTACCTGATGCGGCAAAAGCATAAACAGAAGTTATAGAATAAGAGTCATTATAAACTTTTTCACCAAGTAATGTTGTGCCTGGCAAGGTTCTATCTAAATTTTCAGGTGAAGAACCAACTAGAATTGCTCTTCCTGCATTTAAACCAATAAAAAGATCTTGAGTTGTTGGATTTCTAAATCCTGTTTGGTAAGATGCTCTAAAATTATGATTTCTTGTGTCTCCAGCCGAATAAACCATTGATAATCTTGGAGAGATATTTCCGTCAAAATAATCATTTTTATCATAACGTAAAGAAGCCGATAGTTTTATTCTTTCATCTGCAAATTTCTTACTTGCCTGAACAT
Organism: Flavobacteriia bacterium; assembly: GCA_030625645.1. GTDB lineage: Bacteria > Bacteroidota > Bacteroidia > Flavobacteriales > Flavobacteriaceae > Namhaeicola. Next base: position 8,227 of record DAOUQH010000073.1, read on the forward strand.
AAGCTCCGTATTCGTTATAATCAATTGAACCATCATAATCAGTAAAAATTGTTCCTGCAGAGTTTAATGAATATTTTCTAAAAGAACCTCCTACTTGTAGATCTAAGAAATCATTTAATAGGCTTGAAAAATTATAATTACCTTCTGCAACGGTCATTTCTGTTTCATCTACAAATTTTGAACCTGTAGCAAGATCAGGGTTGGAAGTAACCTCTCTAAATGTTTTATCAAATTCAGGTGTACCAGGTTTTAAGGTAATTGTATTGTCTGCATAAGCTCTTGCACCTTGATGTGCTTGGTCTGAACTGGAGCCTGTCATAACTGCTTCTAAATATGCACCAACATAAGTACCAAACCAATTAGTAGTATTATTATTAGCTAAATTCATATTGATACCGGTAAATACCATATCGTAAGAGTCACCTGCATCTTCTGTTGTTTTGTATAATCTAGCAAAGAAATTATCATTTTTAATTTCTAATTTATTTTGAGTCATGGTAAAATCTTTAAGCTGATATCTATTAGTTCCTTGATAGATAGTAGATCCAAAACCAGCTCTATAATTCCAAAGAATTTCAAGATCATCTGCAAAAGGCCTATAGTTAAATGATACATCTAATTTTGCACTTTCTGCATTGTAATCTGTTAGATCTTGTTCTAGATAACCTGTTCTCCCTACTACGTCATGTGGCACTAAAGAAACTAATCCTTCAGGTATCAACCCTGCACCTGCCATACTTTCTGCTACTTCATTAATATCTGTTGTAATTTCATCACCATAAATATTTATACCGTTATGATCATAGCCTCCTTCTCTATAAGGAACAATTTTATCTGGTTGGCCAATGGCTCTAAATTGGTATTCGTTTGTATCATTTGCGTACCAATCTGTTCCTTTTAAATATGAAAAAGAAACTTTTGCAGCAAATTTATCACTGAATTTGTATGCCGCCCGAATACCAAAATCAAGATACTTATTATCACCAGCGGCTTCTTGCATGGTTAATCCAGTTTTAACATAGGCACTAATTCCTTGATGTTCAAAAGGGCTTTTACTAGTCATAAATAAAATACCATTAAAAGCATTTGCACCATATAAGGCTGATGAAGCTCCTGGTATTATTTCTATACTATTCAAATCCAATTCATTAATTCCAACTAAATTTCCAAGAACAAAGTTTAAAGCGGGAGATGAATTATCCATTCCATCAATTAATTGTACAAATCTAGTATTTGAAAAGGTAGCAAAACCTCTGGTATTTACAGAATTAAATGTTAAACTATTGGTTTGAACATCTACTCCTTTTAAATTATCTAAACCTGTATAGAAATTTGGAGCTGTACTATTTTTAATAGCTCTTACATCCATTCTTTCAATAGTAACAGGAGATTCTCTAATGCTTTCGGGTGTTCTGGAAGCGGAAACTACAACTTCATCAAGTTCGTTTTGTGATTCTTCAAGCATTATTGTTAGGTATTGGTTATTTTTCGTTACCTCAACAGATTTTCTTGTATATCCTACATAAGTGAGTTCTAAAGAGAAAGGAACATTATCATTTACTTTTAAAGTGAATTTTCCATCAAAATCGGTAGCAGTTCCTGTAGGTTTTCCTTTGATTTTAATGTTTACTCCCGGAATTGCTTCCTCGGTATTAGAGTCTAAAATCACCCCCTCCACAGTTGTTTGAGCGAATAAAAAAGTGCCAGTAAAAATGGCAAAAAAAGTCATTATTAATTGCTTCATAATATAAATTTTGAGTATTAAGTTTGGCGAAAAATACAATTTTTTTAGAATCTATTAATTTTATTGTTAATAAATTTTAAAAAAAATGATTTAAAGGCTGATAAATATCACATTAATAATATTACCTAATATGTAATTTGTGTGAGGAGAATTCAGCACCTCTTTTTACTTGTAGAATATATAGTCCGGAAGAAATATTATTTATATTCAAGGCTTCTTTAAAAGATAAATTTCTACTTAAAAATTGCTTTTCAAAAACTTTTCTTCCTAAAAGATCAAATAATATGATATTTACATTTTCTATACTTTTTGAGGTGAATTCAATATTAAAATTTCCATTGGATGGATTTGGATATACTTTAAAACTACTTAATGCATAATCATTAATACCTGCAACTTCTTCTGAAGAGCAAATATTAATACTCCAACTGTCTAGTGTTCCAGTATCGGCATTACCGCTATCAACGGCTTTTAATTTCCAAATTCCTGAAGAGAGTTCGCCTTTTAAAACGGATAATTGTTGTGTTGGCTTAATATTTCCTGAGATCACAGGAGGCTCAATTCCACAAACTAATTGTATTCCTTCATCATCAAAGGTAACATCCATATCCATTTTATTGCTTCCAAAACATTGTTTGACAATTAATTCAACGGAAGTACCAGATGGACTTTCTAAAACCAAAGTTATATCTGCTATCCAAGTATGTGTTACTTTAGCAGAAATGGTTATTTTTTCTATAACTGAATTATCTGAGATATTTAGAGTAGAAATTAACCCCGAAGGATTATTATCAGGAATATTTTTTGGAAACTTATCCGTTGAAACAAAATCATTACAAACTTCACTAAATTCACCAATTGAAAAAGTTTTTGAATTAATTGCGTAGAAATAATTACCAATAGCTTCAACCATAATATAGCATTTAGCTG
>DAOUQH010000129.1 GCA_030625645.1 Flavobacteriia bacterium
ATCGTTACACAATTTGCTTTTTAGGAATTAATAATTCCAAATAAATGATAAACTGAATCGTATAACGGTAATTGAAAGTGAGGTTAAAATTGGTTCGTTATACTCCGTTTGAAAGTAATTATTTTGATGGTTTAAATATACAAATTATATCGAAGTAATTCTCTGAATGAAGATAATTATATATTGAATAAATTGAGTAAGCTTATAAAATTAAGAAGCTTATTATAAAATCCCTTCATCGGTAAAACTATAATAATTTCGATTAGGAGTAATGATCAAATGATCTAGAAGTTTTATATCTAAAAGCTCGGAAGCTTGTTTGATTTTTGTAGTTAAATTTTTATCAGATTGGCTGGGTTTTAATGTTCAAGAAGGATGGTTATGAGCTAAAATTATTCCGGTAGATAATGTTTTTAAAGCAACTGCAAATAAAATTCTTACATCTACCAATGTTCCGGTAATTCCACCGGATGACATTTCAAAAATACCTTTTACGGTATTGGAGTTATTGAGTAGAATCACTTTGAAAGATTCGTGTAATTCAATAGTGTTTTTATTCCAAGTATCAAATAACAATTCTGCAATATCTGATGAACATGTTATTTTATAAGTTTTTTTTGATTTGATCTTGTTGATATAACTTACTTGTATTTCGCTAACACTACTCATAATTATTGTATTTAAAGATTCAACTTTTTGATACAATTTGAGTGAGATGTAAAAGTTTTCATAAAACCAAATTTTACATTTTGTGTATGAAAATTACATCCCAGTTTTGTCAGCAAAAAAGGAAATTTAAATGAGTAATAAGAGGATATAGAATAGGTAAAGAGTATTAAAATAAAGTGCAAAAATTATATTATATTTGTATCATACATCAAGAATCCTTAACGGGATACCAACCGACTGTTACTCACAGAAACGGTGGTTCAGAATGTGGAGTGTTCAACTCAAACAAAATAGAGCAATCCTAATCATATAATTTCTCTTGGTGTAATAACAAGTTTAATCTAAAAATTTATACAATGAAATACGTATATATATACAGGAGAGGTGATAAAGAAACATTTGAAAATTATAAAAATGAATTTGAAAAGAAAAGCTTATCTCAATTGGTTAAAGCTTATAATGATCAAGCAAGATTGGGAATTGTTGGTGTTCACCAACAGTCATTATTTTTAATTGCTTTAAGAAATGTTTTTATAAGTAAAATTGGAGAAAGCCCCATTACGGTTGAGGATGACATAGTTCTCGGAATGAAAGGTGAAATTGCAATTGAAGATGGTAAGATCAGGTATTTAGATAAATAATACTAAAATTATTATTCTTTGTACATTTACTTTGGTTTCAAAGATGTATTTAATACCATAGAAAAATGAAAAAACATACCCTTTCCAAATCCACTTTTTTAAGGGGAATACAATGTGAAAAATCTTTATATTTATATAAACACTTTTATAATTTAAAAGATAAAATAACACCGCAACAGGAGGCGATATTTAAACAGGGATCTAATGTTGGTGTTTTAGCTCAAGATCTATTTTCTGGTGGTATAGATGCTTCCCCTGAAAGCTATTTTAATTTTCAGCAATCGGTTTTAGACACAATTCTTTATTTAGAAGAGGGAGAAACTATTATTTATGAAGCTGCTTTTCAATATGATGGTGTTTTGGCTGCTTTGGATATTCTGGTAAAAGAAAAAGATGGTTGGAAAGCTTATGAAGTAAAAAGTTCAACAGAGGTAAAAGATACTTATATCAATGATGCTGCATTACAGTATTATGTGATAACAAACTCCGGTATTGATCTTAAAGATATTTCTATTGTTTATATCAATAATCAGTATGTAAAAAATGGAGAGATCGATATCAATGAGTTATTTACTATTGAGTCGGTTTTGGATAGAGTAATTGAAGTTCTTCCAAAAATACCTAATCAGATCACTGCTTTTAAAAAAGTATTACAACAAGATTCAATTCCGGATATAGATATTGGAATGCATTGCTTTGATCCTTATTCCTGTGATTTTATTGGAACTTGCTGGAAACATATTCCGGAATATTCTGTTTTTGATATTTCTAATCTTTATAAAACTAAAAAGTTTGAATTGTATAAGAATGGAATTATTTCTTTTGACCAGATCGATCTTAATAACAACAATTTAAATGCTAATCAATTATTGCAAGTAACCAGTGAATTAAATGGTGATACTTTTATCGATCGAGAAAATATCAATGAATTTTTAAAGAGCCTCACCTACCCTCTTTATTATTTAGACTTTGAAACGATAAATCCAGGTGTTCCTATTTATGATCAAAGCAGACCTTATCAGCAATTGGTATTTCAATATTCTTTACATATGCAAGAATCTATTGGTGGAGAGTTAACTCATTTTGAGTATTTAGCTGAAGCTGATCCAAACCTTGATCCAAGGATAGATTTTGTTAAGCAATTGGTGCAAGACTGTGGAACAAGTGGTGATGTTTTGGTTTATAATATCGGTTTTGAAAGAGGGAAATTAAATGATTTGATGAATCAGTTTCTTGAATATGCAAATCAGCTCTCTAGCATTATTGCCCGATTAAAAGATCTGATGGTTCCGTTTCAGCAAAAATGGTATTATACACCTGAAATGAAAGGTAGTTATAGCATAAAATATGTTTTACCTGCTTTGGTACCAAAACTTTCTTATGACAATTTAGCAATAAAAGAAGGTGGTATGGCAAGTAATACTTTTTACCAAATGGTAGTTGGTGAGTTTAAAGGTGATATACCTAAAACAAGAAAGGATCTACTTGAATATTGTAAGTTAGATACTTATGCTATGGTTAGGATTTTGGAGGTGCTTTACAAATTCAAATAAATTCTTTCATCTTTTCCCAAGCTGGTGATTTTTCCGAAAGACTAGCACTTCTTCTTTGACCTCTATCATAAATAATAATATTTTTTGTATTGTCTTTATGTAAATTTAAATTCCATTCAGAAATACTTCTGGTTTGGATGATACAAGCTTTATCCTTTTCCGCTTTTTTAATTATGTCATTCTTAACAAATTTTTTTATTCTATTAACAGACTCCATTTTCATCATCCTCTTTCCCAAACCGAATGATTTTGAATGATAAGGTACAAGTTGAATAATGGCAACCTTTTTAGAAACGTGTTTAAGAGCATCACTATAACTATAATTTTCATTCGTTTCTTTTACATGGCAAATTAGATCTTTTAACTTTCTTTCAGTCCATTGACCACCTGGTGTCCACAAATATTTTGGATTTAACCATATTAGTGGGTATTCTTCGTCTTTAAATTCTTGTTTAATTGAATTTAAAATTGATTGTCTCAGATCATCTTTTGATTCTACATAATAATCTGCAATGGAAAAACCTGGATTTAATAATAGTATGTAAATAGTTGCATTTTTGATATCTCCAACATATGGTTCTGGAAGTAAATTAAAGTGAAGTTCATTTTTAACATTCCCAAATTTTTCATGATGAATAAAATCATGATAATTTATTACATCTTTAATTTGTTTATTTTTAAAATCTATTTTTCTGTCTTCATCGTGGATGTGTACATGATCAAGTTTATTTTGATCAAATTCGCTCCAATATTTGATAATTTCTTCCATATGATTATTTTTAAAGTGATTAATTGTTAATAAAATACAATTTAAAATCACTAATTTATATTTTTTATTAAAAAATAATACTTTTTTATATAAACGATTCTTTATTAAGAGAAAATCCATTCCCAATAGTTAAGATCTTCTCTTGTGATTTTAACACACTTACTTTTTTCTTTACTATTTGTCTGAGCTGTCTACTTAAATAGTTGTTATTTATCATTATGAAGTTTTTTTAATTATCCATTCGACAAGACCTGCCGAGATTGCCAATTCAGCAACTTTATCAACAAGATAGAGTTTGGTCTCTGTCTCGTTTTCGTAAGACGATAGATTGTTCTTCGCTGTATGAACAACATAAAAAAATTTATCATAATCACTCATAGTTGCAAATTGGTCTTGATATTTTATAAACTCATTTAAATCAGATTCAGCTTTAATTTGAACAATTGCTCGTTCGCCAGTTACAGGTGCAAAAAGGTCAAGGTCTAAAGTTTTTTGTGTTTTGCCTGTGTCTCCAATTCTTTGCCAACCTGCTTGTCTGAATATCAAATCAATCAGAATTTCAAAATCTTTCCATTGTAAGTTCTTAATTAGCAGCGTCAATTTTGCTCTAAGTTCATTCATTGCCTTCTCAACTTCTACCACTTCCTCTAATTGTTCATTGTTAATTTTGGCAAGAGCATATTTTTCTTCAGGAACTCTACAAATTGTCCCACGAAAACCTTGTGTTTTAAGAAGTTTTTCACTTATATTTCCAAAAAGTAAAACATTTCCGTTAATATCCTTATCTGACCATTTGCCAATTACTGGTCTCGTTTTAGTTTTATCTTGCAATAAAGTAATTACAGGTTTTGAAAAACACCACCATAGTTTGTTAGCATAAAATGTAATCCATAATGTAAATTCATTTTCTTCATAAAATTGTTTTATTTGGTTGGTATGACTAGTTGCAACAAATGACTTTGATTTCTCTTCTGTTGTGAAATAGTCGTGAATTTTACTCCATTTTCTATTTACACAAAGTTGGTGGTCAACTTCTCCGTATCCAAGTCTCAAAGTATGGTCATTTTCAATACTGCTTTTTTCATACTTCCCACCCTGTCCAAGTTTAATAAATAGGACTTTGTTTGCTTTAATTCTTGTCATTTCTTTCATTTTGTTTTATTTAACAATTCTTTATTAAGTGAAAATCCATTGCTTAGAGTTATGGTATTTTCTTCAAATTTTAATCCAGCTGCTCTGTCTTTTAAATGATCTCTATAAAAAAGATGATCGCCATTTTCAATGATATTGTTGATATTATAATCTTTAGCATATTTGATTAGAAAATCTTTAATCTTATCTTTTCGTAAAACCCTGTTATCACTTAAAAAATTAGCCATTTTAACCAATAAAAGCTCTTGTTCTTTCAAGGTTTGTAAAGCTAGTTTTTCAGCTTGTTTAATAAGGAATTTTACATGTTGATTTATCTTGTTATCAGTATCAAAAAGATTATTATTAGTCATCACATCTTCAACCTGATAACTTGCGGATAGTTTTCCCATTCCGGAAGATTTCAACATTTTTGCAATAAATTTTGTTACCTTTTTAATATCACTTTCTGACCAATTTGTTATATTTTCTCAGCAATGATTCCACCCAAATAAAAAGCTACTCTTGAAAGGATCTGCTTTTTAGAAATATATTTACATTTAAAATCTGTATAAACAAAACCATCTGACTTGGCATCGGCAGTTTTGAATTAATACTTTAAAATTACGATGTAACATCGCCAATTAATGACGAACTAACAGTATTTTTTTTTTAATAAAACACCTTTGATATCTCAATAATGAATCTGATTTTATTAGTTTTAGATTCTGTTTTTTATACCAAATTTCATTTAGTAATTGATATCTTACTCCAGTGAATAATATTTCTGATAAGTGAAATTCCAGATCATCAATTTCAAATTTTTCGATTTTAATTTCATAAA
>DAOUQH010000061.1 GCA_030625645.1 Flavobacteriia bacterium
ATATTGCATTTTGGAAACGTTCTATAGAAAGTAATAAGCAAAGAAAATTAAGTATTACTAGTATATTAGATTTTAATCAAAAACTATCTGACTATAATTTTATCATTTTATACCAACCAAATACAACCTTCAAGAATATATTAAAACAAATTCAAGATCAGAAAATCAATTTTATTATACAAACGGGTATGTATACCGATTGGGATTTTTTAAATAAAAATCAAGTATTTTTCTCTAAAATTCATTCACAAAAGACTGAAGACATTACACCTATTTTTAATGAAGATTTTTCAACTTTTCAAATAAAAAATATTGATTTCAAAGATTTACCACCACTTAAAAATAATTTTGGAAAAATTAATATTAAAGTTCCTTTTGAAAGTTTATTATTTCAAGGAATTAAAAATATTGAAACTAAAAATCCATTATTAGTAACCTTTAAGCAAAATAATCATAAAGGAATAGTTTTGTTTGGTGAAAATATTTATAAATGGAGAACTTATAGTTATACTTTAAATAATTCATTTAAAACTATTGATAACTTTAGTAATAGTTTATTTCAATATTTACAATCAAATAAAAATAAAAAGCGTTTAAATATTACTTATCAACCATTTTATTATTCAAATGAGGATATTAATATTACTGCTCAATTTTATGATGCAAATTATAATTTTGATAAGAATGCTGAATTAGAAATTGAATTTTTCAGTAATTCAACCAATAAAAAAGTACACCCACTATTATTGAAAGAAAATAGTTTTAAAACAAATTTAAAAAATCTATTACCTGGCGTTTATAATTTTAACGTATTTACAACCGACAAAATGCATCGACAAAAAGGTGAATTTACAGTTCTTGAATTTTCTATAGAACAACAAAATTTATATGCAAATAAAGAGGGTTTAATTACAGTAGCAAAAAAATCAAATGGAGAATTTTTCTATCCAGATCAAACTGAAAAATTAATAGATTATTTAATAAATTCTAGTGATTTTCCTTCAATTCAGAAAGAACAAATAAAAACAAATTCCTTAATCAATTGGAAGTGGTTATTAGCATTAATTATCTTATCTTTGGTCGCTGAATGGTTTGTTAGAAAATATAACGGACTAATATAAACATCGGGCTTTTTAGGGGTGTTTTTATAAAAATATGTTTTCCTTCTCGCTCAAAACATGATAAAAAAAAACAATATGTCTCAACAACAACAATTACAATTCCCAAAAGGGGCTTTACCTTTAATTTTTTTAGGAGTATTACTAGTTATTTTTATTTCAAAATCAACTGTAACAATAGAGGCTGGTGAAGCCGGAGTTTTATGGAAAAGATTTGGTGGTGGTGTAGTAACCGATAAACCAGCTTTAGGAGAGGGTTTTCATCTTGTAGCACCATGGAATAATGTAATCGTTTACGAAGTACGTCAGCAAGAACTTACTGAAAAAATGAAAGTATTATCATCTAATGGATTAGATATCCTACTTGAAGCTACAGCATGGTATCAACCAAAAACTGATGAATTAGGTAAATTACACCAAACAAAAGGTAAAGATTACTTAGATAGAGTATTAAAACCTGCAATGCGATCTGCAACCAGAAGTGTTGTTGGTAGATATACACCAGAGCAAATTTACTCTTCAAAAAGAGATATTATTGAAAATGAGATATATGATGAAACTAAAAAAATCATCGATGATCAACATATTCAATTAAATGATGTTTTGGTTCGTGATGTAACTTTACCTACTGCCATTAAAGATGCGATTGAAAGAAAATTAGGTCAGGAACAAGAGTCTTTAGAATATGAATTTAGACTAGAAAAAGCAAAGAAAGAAGCTGAAAAACAACGTATTGAAGCAAAAGGAAAGGCTGATGCCAACACAATTTTAAGTGCATCATTAACGGATAAAATTTTAACAGATAAAGGTATTGAAGCAACCTTAAAATTATCAGAATCTCCAAATTCTAAAGTTATTGTAATTGGAAGTGGTGATGGTGGTATGCCTTTAATTTTAGGAAACAATTAGAATAAATTAATTGATTATAAAAATGCCCAAAGTTTGATTTTACAATCTACTTTGGGCATTTTATTTGTATATAAATCTATTTCTTCTTTATAAAACTCATGGTTCTCTCTGTCATTGCGGTAATTGATAATGAAGGATTCACTCCAGGATTTGCCGATATCGCAGCCCCATCACAAACATACATATCCTTATAACCAAATACTTGTTGCTTGGTATCGATAACACCACTATACTTATCTTTTCCAATAACTGATCCTCCTAAAATATGTGCTGTTGAAGGTGATCCAAGTAAAATATCCGTACTCATCATAAAAGCATTTCCATTAATTTCTTTTGCAACCTTATCTGCTAAAGTTTTTGCCATTGGTATAAATGGCGTAGGCTTAAGCCCTGAAGTTACTTTTGAAGATAAATTAAACCAGCCTCTCTTAAATTTTATCGTACTATCTAAATGCTGCATAAATAATAAGATTACAGTTCTTTTTGCATAGTCTTTTCTAAAATAATTCCCTAACCAAACCATAGGATGCGTAATTAACTCTTTCAATAGTTGAAGAATTCTAATAAAAGAATTCTTTCCAAAAACCATTGGAAAGATTAATACTTTCCAAAAATTAGAACCTGCACCATATCTTACTGCCTCTACATGTCCATCATCATCTGGAGAAAAAATTGAGCCAATAGCCACACCTTTTGAAAGATCCAGATTTTTATCTCTTGTAGTAATTAATGATAAATTTTCATTGTTGGTTCTAATATGATTTCCAACTTCATCTGAAAGGTTTGGCAGATTTTTATTAGCTTTCATATCTAACAGTAAGCGAACGGTTCCTAAAACACCTCCCGAAAAGATTATACCATTAGCTTTTACCGAACCTTGTCCTTTATTAAAGTAAGAAGTAGCATCTTTAAAATCAACTATATATCCTGAACTTCCATCGCTTATATCAATTGGCTTTACAGATGTTACTAATTTTTCTGCAATAATTTTTGCTCCTTTATTTTGTGCCAAGTACAAATAATTTTTATCTAGTGAATTCTTTGCATTATTAGGGCAACCCGTCATACATTGACCACAAAAATTACATCCAACTCTATCTGGTCCTTCACCATTAAAAAATGGGTCTTTAACTTCAACATCAGATTTACCAAAATAAACAGAAACTTTTGGAGCCTCAAATGTATCAGATCTTCCCATCTGTTGTGCTACTTTTTGTAAAGCGATATCTGAATCGTAAAATTTTGGATTTTCAGTAGCACCTAACATTTTTTCAGCGACAGCATAATGAGGTTTCAATTCGGCTTCCCAATCCGTTAATCCTTTCCAGTTTCCACTAGTAAAAAAACCGCTTTTAGGTATTGGCAATGTGTTGGCATAAACCAATGAACCTCCTCCAACACCAACGCCACTTATAATTGTTGCATGTCGAAAAATGGTCATTTTCAATATTCCAAACATCTTAAATATTGGTAACCAGAGCCATTTTTTAAAATTCCAATTGGTTTTGGGAAAATCTTCTTTTTTATACCATTTACCTTTTTCTATTACCAGAACTTTATACCCTTTTTCGGACAATCGAAGTGCAGAAACAGAACCTCCAAACCCTGAACCAATTATTACATAATCGTAATCAAAATTGCTAGCCATGAATTATTTTTTCCTAAAGATAAAAAAACAATTAAATAATTAAAAATAAATATTATAAAAACTATGTGTACCAATTGAACATAGTGCAAATAGGGACTTGCATTAAAGATAATCTATGCTCGTAATTTTAAAGGAGATATTATAATGATCCTACTTCTAGTACTTCGGTTATTTGAGGAGCATACTTTTTAATGATTGCTTCTACGCCATTTTTAAGAGTCATGTGGTTTACTCTACAGCTAATACAAGCACCTTCAAATTGTACAGTTACAATATTATTATCAATAGAGGTCAAAGATATATTACCTCCATCTTCAATCAAATAAGGTCTAATTTCTTCTAATGCCTTTTCAACATTATTTTGTAACTCAATTTTTGTCATTTCAATTTTGTTTAAACTTTGCCAAAGCAAAGCTTTGGCAAAGTGATAAAATATTAATCTGTACTACAACCTGACATATTTGTAATTCTTACAATCTCTGTTGGAGGTAATGCTTCGTTACGTTTAACCAATTGCGTTAACATATTTTTTGTAACATCTTTAAAAGCTTTTTCTAATGGTGTACCTTCTTGCAAAGCTACCGGGCGACCAATATCACCAGCTTCTCTAATACTTTGTACAATAGGAATTTCACCTAAAAATTCTGTTTTAATATCCTCAGCTAGATTCTTAGCTCCATCTTCTCCAAAAATATAATATTTGTTATCTGGTAATTCTTCAGGTGTAAAATAACTCATATTCTCAATCATTCCTAAAACAGGAACGTTGATATCATTTTGTTTAAACATAGCAACACCTCTTTTTGCATCAGCTAAAGCAATATTTTGTGGTGTACTTACAATTACTGCTCCCGTTACCGGAATTGATTGTACAATAGTTAAATGAATATCTCCAGTTCCTGGAGGTAGATCAATTAGCATAAAATCTAATTCACCCCATTCTGCATCAAAGATCATTTGATTTATTGCTTTTGTTGCCATAGAACCTCTCCAGATTACCGCTTGATTAGGATCAGTAAAAAATCCTAAACTCAACATCTTTATACCGTAATTTTCAACTGGTAACATCTTTGCTTTTCCATCAACTGTAGTAGCCAATGGCTTTTCATTAACAACATCAAACATAATTGGCATTGATGGTCCGTAAACATCGGCATCCAAAACACCAACTTTAAAACCCATTTTTGCTAAACTTACGGCGATATTTGCTGTAACTGTAGATTTACCTACACCTCCTTTTCCAGAAGCAATAGCAATAATATTTTTAATTCCAGGAATCGATTTATCTTCTTTTATAGATACTGGTTTTGGTTGCATTACAGGGTTTGCCTTTACATTAACTTTTACGTCAATTTTTTGGTCAACTTTATCGTGTATTGCTTTCATTACATCTACTTCAACTTTCTTTTTTGCTTGTAAAGTAGGATTTGAAATATCGATATCAATAACAACTTCTTTGTCGAAAATTACAATATTTTTTACCGAATCACTCTCAACCAAACTCTTTCCACCACCTTGTGCAGTAACAGTTTCTAATGCATTTAATATGTCTTGTTTACTAAAACTCATAGTTTATTATTTTTAATCATTCTAAACAACAAATATACTATATAAAATGAAACTAGAAAGAAAAATATTTATTAAGAACTGTAACAATAGAAACAATAAAATTCAATAAAAAAAACACTCTCAAATATTAAATTGAGAGTGCCTATATTAAGCTTAAATTGATATTAAAAACCCTTACATATTCTGCTCTAAAATTTCTTGATACTCTTCCATCATGATTTGATACTGACCTGATTGAATCATATAAATATATACAATCATTAAGATTACACCTATCACAATTCCAATAATAGATGTTGTTTTACCTGTTTTAGCATTATTTATACCATCGTATTTATCAGGATTATTTTCATTGATGTCAATAGCCTTTTTTGCTTGGATGTATCCGATTATACCAATAATAATACCAATAATTCCGTAACAGCAACAAGCTGTAAAAATTGAAACGATTCCTAAAATTAATGCTGATTGTGAATGTGGTAATTTTTCTCTTTCCATATCTAGGTTAAATTAGTTTGATTATAAAATTTGAAATGATAATTATTAAGTTGATAATAAAAAGCCAAAGTAATATTTTATGTCCTCTTGTAAAGTTAAATTTTAAATGTAAGACTAAGAATATACCCATAATCATTAATGTATAAATAGCCGGATACACATTAAAAGCTTCAATAAACTCACCTTTTAACAGGTGAACGATAGATCTTTGCATTCCGCAACCAGTACACTCTATACCTGCTTCTTTCCATCTACAGCTCAACATATTTTCTTCTAAAAAAGATATAAAACCCATTTTTTAATAAATTATTGATTAAAGGTATAAAATATTTCACATTTTACTATGAAAATGTAAATTTGTATCATGAATAATAAAAAACTTTTTAAAATTGGTAACCATGTTGCTGTAATCGATGATACTGTAAAAGGTAAAGTTATTGAGGTAAATGGTAATCAAATTATAATTCAAACTGACGATGGTTTTAATTATCACTGTAAAACGAATGAACTAATTCTTATAGGTGATTTAGAATCTCATTTGAATAATGATAATTTTCTAGAATTTATAAATGAAAATGAAGAGTCAAAACCTAAAATGACTATAATAAAAAAAGATTCTTTAAAAAACCAAGCGCCACCGATGGAAGTTGATCTACATATTCATCACCTTACAAATACCACTAGAGGTATGAGTAACTTTGATATGCTTACACTTCAAATAAAAACTGCTGAGCAACAATTAAAATTTGCCATCAGTAAGAAAATTCAAAGAGTGGTTTTTATTCATGGAAAAGGAGAAGGTGTTTTAAAAGAAGAATTAAATTTTTTATTTAAAAAATATCCTGTAAAGCATTATGAAGCTTCCTTTTTAAAATACGGACAAGGAGCAACTGAAGTTTATATTTATCAGAATTTTAAATAGAATATTTTATCCTATTCAAACCATCTAATAATTGCACTATTTTCACAAAATTGTTACTTAAGTTCCTCTTTAAGAAATTAAAAACAAATACATTTGAATAAAAATATATTTTGAATAATCAAACAAAAGGTTATCTACTTGCATTTGCCTCTGTTTTGGCAGTTTCTAATGTTTTTATCTTTAGTAAAGCTGCTTTAAATGAAGTTTCTTTACCTCAATTTGGCGTATATTGGTTTGGCTTTGGATTGATATGGATAATTCTTTACGGTATCAAAAATAAATCATTTTCAAAAATAAAATATTTTGAACGTAAAATTTATTTCTTATTTATTGTATTAGGTATAATTGAAATTGCTGCAACTACATTTTTCTATAAGTCTATTGCCACAATTCCCAATCCTGCTATAACTTCTTTTTTAGGTAATATTTCACCTATATTCGTTCTTACTCTTAGTTTTATTTTTTTAAAAGAAAGATTAAACACTCTAGAAATAATTGGTGTTATTATTGCTCTTTCAGGTGCTTTTATTATTGGTTATAAAGGAGGAACAAATATAAACGACATGTTTATAGATGGTGTTCAATATATTGTGCTTTATGCTTTTTTGTTTGCTACCTCATCTGCAATTTCAAAAAAATATATCAAAACACTCTCTCCTATTTTAATAGCGCTAAACAGAACAATATTTTTATTTATATTTTCAGTTATAGCAATGATTTATCTTCAAGAAAGTCTAACCATCCCATCTAGTGCTTTAAAAAATCTATTATTTGGTTCGGTCTTAGGTCCTTTTCTAACTGCCATAACTGGATTATTAGCTATACAGTATATTGATCTTTCTAAAAAGTCAATTATTTCAAGTACTAAATCGTTGTTTGTTTTATTAGGAGCTTATCTATATTTTGGAGTGTTTCCTAAAACTTATGAGATTTTTGGAGGTCTATTATCTATCTCTGGTGTATTATTAATCATCTTCGGAAAGATTAAACAGAAAAAGTCAATAAATAAATAGATTGATTATTTTAAAATTAATTAATTTTAAAAATATAACAAACTTCTTTTTTGTAAATTTACATTTACTAAAACAAATCTTATGCAAATAAAAACAACCAATCCATGGCATGGTGTTGATATTGGGGAAAATGCTCCTGAAATTGTAAACTGTATTATTGAAATCCCTAAAAATACTCGTGCAAAATACGAACTTGACAAACAAAGCGGCTTGCTCAAATTAGATCGTGTTCTTTATGCATCTATGTATTATCCTGCAAATTATGGATTCATTCCAAAATCTTATTGCGATGACAAAGATCCATTAGATATTTTGGTTCTATCTCAAATTGCCATAGTTCCGATGTGTATTGTTTCTGCAAAAGTAATTGGTGTTATGCGAATGTTAGATCAAGGTGAACACGATGATAAAATTATCGCTGTTGCGGAAAATGACATGAGTGTTAACCATTTTAATGATATTACCGAATTACCTGAACATTTCATTAAAGAACTCCGTAATTTCTTTGAGGACTACAAAAAATTAGAAAATAAAACTGTAGAAGTTAAGGAGTTTCAAAATGCTAAAATTGCCAAACAAATTGTCATGCAAAGTTTTATTGACTATAAAGAATTGATAAAAAAATAATACTAAGGAATCGTTATAAAATAAGTTGACGGAAATGACGAATTTATTTTTTTTATCAATTCCTAAACTCAATATTATTCAAACAAAAAATCCGGAAAATTATTTTTCCGGATTTTTAATATGAGTTATTTAAAAAGATTATTTTTTCTTTTTCTGTTTTTCTTGCTGATCTTGCGCTTGTTTCATTGCTGTATCTAATCTTTCACGGAAAGCACTTTTCTTCTTTTCCGGACGTTTTTTATTCTCCTGAATCTTAGCATGAATTTTATCTTCATCAATAATATAATGCTTAATAACTAACATTATTCCAATGGTTAATAAATTCGAAATAAAGTAGTACAAACTCAAACTACTCGCATAGCTATTAAAGAAAAATAACATCATAACAGGTGATATCCACAACATCATTTTCATCATCTTTTGCATATCTGGCATACCTTCTTGCTGTGGCGGTTGCATATTTGCCTGTTGACTTTGCGTCATTTGCATATAGATAAATATTGCAATGGAAGCTAAAATTGGAAACAAACTAACGTGATCACCATAAAAAGGAATATTAAATGGCAATTTAATTACCTCATCATAAGCAGAAAGATCATCTGCCCACAAAAATCCTTTTTGACGAATATCAATATTAGCAGGGAAAAATCTAAATAATGCGAAGAATACAGGCATCTGAATCAAAGCAGGAATACATCCAGATAAAGGACTTACACCAGCTTTACGTTGTAATGCCATAGTTTCTTGCTGACGTTTCATTGCATTATCCTTACCTTTAAATTTCTCATTAATCTCTTCCATTTCAGGTCGTAAAACCTTCATTTTTGCACTTGATAAATAAGATTTATATACAACAGGAGACATGAAAATCCTTACAACTATCGTCATCAAAATAATTACCAAACCATAACTACCAATAAACGAACTTAAGAAACCAAAAAGTGGAATAAAAATATATTTATTTATCCATCTAAAAATTCCCCAACCAAGACTTACAACTCGATCTAAATTTTTTCCTTCGTATGAATTCAATATATCATAATCAGTAGGACCATAATACATATTCATAGAATAGTCTATGCTTCCATTTTTTATTTCTAAAGGAATTAATGCTTGAAATTGTTTTGTGTAAACTGTATCAATAAACTCATCTTCAACTAAGTTTTTTGAGATAAGAGTTGATTTTTCAAATGGCTCATCTGTAAGTAAAATCGAAGAAAAGAACTGTTGTTTAAAAGCAATATAGTTTACATTTTCAACATCTTCTTCATCACCTTTACTCATTGCATTCATATAATCAAACTCACTTCCGTCAAATGTATAGCTTAGTTCTGTATATTGATTCTCATATTTTACACTTTTCTCTTGGCGATGTGTTTTTAATTTCCAATCTAAATTAACTTTTTGTGAAGTATTTATTGCATTATCCATTCCCTGTGATTGAATGGCAAAATCCAACATATAATCATTTGGTTTTATTTCATATCTGTACTCTAAATATTTATCAGCTGCAATCTTTAATTTCATAGAAAGCACCTGATTATCACCGTTACTGGTTAAATTTGGCTCAAAATATAGATCTTTGGTTTGTAAATTTCTATTGTCTTGTGTTGCAAATGAAATATTAAATAATGCATTTCCATCTTTAATTAAGTAAACAGGTTTTTGATCATAGGTTTTAAATTCTTTAATCAAAACTTCTGTTATTTGTCCACCTAAATTAGATACTTTTATTTTTAATAAATCATTTTCTAATATGGTTTCTTGCGCTTTCGCGGAAGGTAATCCTGCACTATAAGCAAAAGCACCTAATCTATTTTGTGCTTGTGCAAAAGCCAGAGTATCAGTAGGACTTGCAATAATTGAATTATTATTCTTTTCTTCTACTATTTTAGGCTGCTCAACTACTTGTTGGGCTTTTTGAATTGAATCTTGTACTTGTTCAATTTTTTGTTTTGCAAGTTCCTCTGGCGTAGGTTGGCTACTGTAAAAATACCAAAGCATTATCGCACCTAACAATACAAATCCAATTAGTGAATTAATATCAAATTTCTTTTCTTCCATTCTCGTCAGCTATACAGCTTTTTTTAAAATTCTTAAACGTTTGCAAAAGTAGTAAAAACAAAGAAATTAATATTAAAAATGAAGGTTTTTATTAATCGGTATAAAATAGTATGATTTGAACAAAAAATTGACCTATTTTAATTATTTTTGGTAGCTCAAACAAAGGTTATTATTTAGCAATAAATCATAAAAATTGCTTTTATTCTTTGTACCAAATAACATCAAATAAATAACAGATGAAAATACTTATCACCGGAGGTGCAGGATATATTGGAACAGAATTAACTTACGAATTAGAAAAAAACAAAAAGGTTAAAGAGATTATTATTTATGATAATCTAAATAGAGGAAATAGTAACCTATTTATTGGTTTAAAAAAATTAAGTTCCAAAGTTAAATTCGTACAAGGAGACATCTTAGATAGCAGACTTTTTAAGCAAACTTTAAAAGATGTTGATGTTGTTTATCATCTTGCTGCAAATGTAACTACTCCTTTTGCTGATAAAACTCCTCACTTTTGCGAACAAATTAATCATTGGGGAACCGCCGAAGTTGTTTATGCTGTGGAAGAAAGCAATGTGAAGAAATTTATTTATACCAGTAGTGCATCTGTTTATGGTTCTTCAAGTGAAGAAGTAGATGAAACTTCACTTACCAACCCAAAATCATTTTACGGAATATCAAAATTAAGAGGAGAAGAGCATGTTAACCGCCTATTTAAGAAAAGTATTGAAACCTATATTATTCGTTGCGGTAATATTTATGGTTATAGTAAAAGTATGCGTTTTGATTCGGTTATTAATAAATTTATTTTCGAAGCTAATTTTAAAAATAAAATTTCAGTCTTTGGTAATGGCGGACAACATCGCTCATTTATTCATATTGATAAAACAGCAAATATATTATCAAATCTTATTTTTAGTGAATTAAAACAAGGCACTTATGATTTGGTTGAAGACAATTTAACCATAAATCAAATTGTTGATGGTTTAAAAGAAATTTACCCTACTCTAGAAACAATTTACAGCAATCAGCAATTAAAAATGAGAGAGTTAAAAGTAAAACCAAATACTAAACTTAATACCTTAACAAATATTCCAACCCGGACTTTATCACAAGTATTAAAAGAATTTAAAAGCGAATTTACTTTCTAAATTTAGATCAATTTATACAGAATAACACATATTCTTTACATAAAATAATATGTGTTTTAGAGATTGTTCAGAAAATAATCTATTTCAACATATCAATAAAATCAGTTTCTGAAATAATTGGAATTTCTAATTTTTCAGCTTTCTCTTTTTTACTTGGCCCCATATTATCTCCTGCAATTATATAATTAGTCTTTTTTGAAATAGAACCTGTTACTTTACCACCATTATCTTCAATAAGCTGTTTAAGCTCATTTCTAGAAAATTCATAAAATACTCCTGAAACAACAAAGATTAAAGCTTTTAATTTTTCAGTTTGATTCAATAGTAAAGATGTATCTAAAGAAAAATTTAATCCAAAATTCTTCAAACGATTTACAATATCAATATTTATAGTATTCTCAAAAAATAAAATAACACTTTCGGCTATCCTCTCTCCTATTTCATCAACATTAATCAAATCATCATACGATGCATTCATTAAATTATCAATATTTTTATAATGTTTTG
>DAOUQH010000053.1 GCA_030625645.1 Flavobacteriia bacterium
TCCAATATCAGCAGTTCTAACAACTACTCCATCACGGTTTACAGAATAATTACTAATATTATCATCAGATCCTAACTGCTCTTGCATTTGATCTAGAGTTCTTACAAAATCAACTCCATACATTGACCCATAAGTTTCACCTTCGGCTATTTTAAAAGCATTTCTTGGACCTGTAGAATAAGATGGAATATAAAGTTTAGTAATTTCTTGTCTTGTTCTATCAAAAGTTAAAGTCATGTCCCAAGAAAAATCTTCTTTTTCAATAATACTAGCATTTAAAGTTGCTTCAAATGTATTGGTTTCAATCTCACCTGCGTTTACCCATTGATAAGGTACTCCGCCAAGTGGAACTAATTGAGGTGCCAATAAATATTGATCGGTTACAATTGAATTTGAATACGTTGCTTCAAATCTAAATCTATCTAAGAAAGAAGCTTCTAAACCTATTTCTAATTCATTTGCTCTGGCAGGTTTTAGATCCTTATTACCTAAAGTACTTTTAGTAGCTACACCTTGATGTAGATTATACGTTTCATCTTTATATCCATAACCTGGTCTTAAACCTGAAGTACCATAAGCAGCTCTAAGTTTTAATTCCTGAATTCCGGAAACTTCAGAATCTTTAATAATTCGGTAAGCTCCTGATACACGATAATAGTTATGCCATCTTTCATTTTCACCAAAAAGTGAAGAACCATCTCTACGGAATAAACCATCCAAAATAAATCGATCTCTATAAACAAATGAAGCAATAGCAAAATAATTTTCTGAAACAATATCAGTCATATAATCACTGATATACATATCTTCTTTTTTAAAGTTATCTAAAGTAACTACATTACTCAAAACAAAATTATTTCCTCCTGCTGTTACACTTTCAAAATGATTCTTTTCATATAAATAACTTAGTTTCCCATTAAAATCAAGTTCGCCCCAAGTTTTCTTAAAGTTAAGTGTAGCTCTTGCAGATTGATTAAATATATTGGATGTATATTTTTCTAAACTACCTCCTGAATATATTGTCTCAATAGGATTATTAGGATCTACTACAGGGTTATCTGCATCAGGATCAATATAATTTGGCTGAAGTGAAGATATTGTATTTTTTGGATTGTACTTAGTACTTCTATAATCCTGTGATTCTAGTGCATAAGAACCTTCAAATTTCATCCAATCTGTAAGTTTCCATGTTAAATCATAAGCTCCTAAAAATCTTGATTTATGCGAGTCACTTGATTTGGCATGAAGATCATAAAGAGGATTTTCAAACTGTGTATTCCAATGATTCGGATAGAAGTAATATTTTTGTCCATCAGGATTCTCTCTATTTAGATTTACATCTGGTTCAGACATTAAAACACTAAAAAAAGCACCTGTTCCACCTCCCAAAAAGTCGTTAGAAGTTCTAATAAAATTATTACTTGCTGATATTTTTATCTTATCAGTAATAGCATGATCAATATTTGCTCTAATACTATTACGTTTATAACCTCCAGTTTCAATTACTACACCTTCGTTTTCATTATTTTCAAAAGAAAGATATATGTTAGTGCTATTTACCCTATGCCCTACAGATACAAAATTTGTTGAGTATTGACCAGAATTAAACATGTTTTTTTGTAAGTCATTATTAACTCGATATGGCATATCCTGATAATGATCTTCTTTTTCAACTCTGTTACCATTTATTCTAGGATCCCATCCTGTTTCATAATCAGCTGGATAATTAACAAAATAGTATTTTGTATAATCTTCTGCATCCAACCATTCGGGAGAAAGCATATAGTGATGAGACTCTGATAAGTCTAAGTATTTTGCAACTTGCTGAAAACCAAATTCATTACGAATAGTAACTGCAGTTTTTCCATCACTTAGATGTTTACCACGTTTTGAAGTAATTACAATTACACCATTTGCTGCCTTAGATCCATAAAGAGAAGATGCTGCTGCACCTTTTACAATTTCCATATTATCAATATCATCAACATTGATGTCAGCTAATGAACCTTGCATAATAACACCATCCATTAAAATCATCGGGCTGTTATTACCTGTAAGGTTTGTAGAACCTCTTAATACGATTTTTGGACTTGATCCAGGTGAACCACTTAATGAAGTAACCGAAACACCGGCTACTTTACCTGTTAATGATGCGGAAACAGAAGCTTGTGGAACTTCTGTTAATGCCTTAGAATCTAACTTTGCAACAGAAACCGACATCTTTTTTCTTGAAGTACCAGATGCAACACCAGAAACAATAACTTCATCTAAAACATTATCAGCCGGTTCTAGACTAATATCAAATGAAGAATTATTCCCTACAATAACCTGTTTATCTTGAAATCCTAAATAAGAAAATAAAAGTACATCTTCAGGTGCTACATCAATTGTAAAATTTCCATCAAAATCTGTTGTAGTACCATTATTTGAATTTTGTACCAATATATTTACTTCCGGTAACAAAACCCCTAAATCATCTTTTACTACACCTGAAACTGTTTTTTTACCTTGATTATTAAGTGTTGCTACTTTTTTTCTAACAAGAATATCATTCCCTTTAATAGTGTACTCTAATGGTAAACCAACAAATGCTTTATTTAAAATCTCTGTAACAGTTGCATTGTTTACATGCATACTTATTTTTTGATCTAATTCAACCATATCACTACTATAAAAGAAGTCATAATTTGTTTTACTTGAAATCAAATTAAATAATTCTTTAACTGTTAGATCTTGATTAATCGTTAATCTTTCCTCTTGTACCATTTTCTTATCTGGCTCATAATTTGCTCCTGCCGAAAAGGATGGTAAGGTTAAAAAGAGTGTAAAAAGTGTAAAAACTCCCGTTCTCATACTTTTTGAAACCCATTTTTTAAAATGTTCTTTCATACTTATTTATTTTACTTATAATTAATATTTGAGTATTCAATAGCTATTAGTAACTATTGAATATCATTGATAAACAATTTCACCTGTTTATTTTCTATCTTATAACTTACCCCTCTGGTATATTTTAAGATTTGTAAATAATGGGTTAGATCGTTTTCTTTTTTAAGCGTACCAGTAAATTGGTAATCTTTTAAATTTTTGTCTAAAATCACAAATTCGACATCGAACCAACGATTCATTCTAGGTATTAAGTCTTCTAATGTTTCATTTCTAAATATCATTCTACCCGATGTCCATGCAACTACTTTTTGAACATCAACATTTTGAACAATTATCTTATCTTGGTTATAAAACAATTTTGCTTGTTCTCCTGGTTTGATAATTTTATTTTCACCTTGAAGATTGCTTACTCGAATAGATCCATTAACCAAAGTTGTACTTGAAAATTCATTTTCACTATAATCCGAAATATTAAATTCTGTACCTAAAGCTTCTACAATCATATCTGAAGATTGTACAATAAATGACCGTTCTTTATTATGTGCAACATCAAAAAAAGCTTCGCCCTTAAGGCTTACATTTCTTTGTTTTGAAATAGTGGAATTATTAAAACTTAAAATGGAATTTGAATTTAGCTCTACTTCGGTACCATCAATCAAGGTTAAGTGAAATTTCTTACCAGCCGGAACAAATAATTTATATTGCCTAACGCTTTCGTTTTTTATATCATCTGAGGCAACGAAACTAATGTTTCCTGAATTAATGCTAACAAATTCCCCCTTGAATGTTAACCATTTATTATCTGTTGCCTCAGTTATTTTATAGTATTCATTATCTGAAACTTGTAATAAAATATCTTCTTGGTTAAAATCACTAACAAGCAAATGCTCACTAAATGAGTTGTTATTCAAATTAGAAATATATGAATTATAAATAGCTGTCGACAATGAAATTAATAAAGCTATAGCGGCTGCATATTTTAAATATCTATTCAATTTGAATATTTTCGGCTTTACTTGCTCTTTATTTTGAGATATTGAAGAAGCCTCTAAAAGTTTAATGTACTGTTCTTGCACAAAAGTTGAAGATATATTCGTGTCTTCAACATTTAATGATCTTATTTTTTTTATTATGCTTTCTGCTTTTGTAAAAGCAACTTTCTCCTTATCCGATAAGTTTCCCTTTAATTCTATCCAAAATGAATTATTATTTTTTGAATTCACCCAAGAGATAAAATCATCGTTATTTAATAAGTTGGTTACTGTATATTTTTTATTTTCAGACATAGCTTCTGCTGGGTTTGTTTGTTTAAGAGAGAGCTAACTATATTTTGTACTATAAGGAATATGTTAAATTTTTTATTATTTATATAAAAAAATGCAAACATCTAGATATAAGATATTTGCATTTAAAAAATATTCTAAAAACTAATATAAGAGAATCAAAAATATATTTTTTGATACCAATAAAAATCACGATTCAACGTAAATAAACAAAACATGCATAAAATCATCACCCAAAACTCTCATTTTTTTTATTGCTCCCGAAAGGATATTTCTTACAGTTTGGTATTTTATACCTAGTAATTCAGAAATTTCTATATTATTAAATCCCTGAAAATATTTTAAGTAAATTATTTCTCTTTCTCTCGGACTTAATTTCTCGATTAATTGTTTTAACACAATTATACTTTTTTCGTTATCGTAATCATCATCACGAGAAGGAATATTACCTTCAACCAGATTAAAATCTAATTTATTTGAATTTATCAATTTAAAGGCTTGATTTCTAAAGCTTTTAAAAAGATAGGCTTTCACATTTTTAACTTCCGAAATTGTAGTTTTATAATTTAAAATATTTAAAAAAGTATCGTGAATACAATCTTCGACTTTTGCAGGTTTTAAAAATTTTAAGCCAAAATTATACAACATTTTGTAGTGAGAATTATAAATTGAATGGAAAGCTTTCATGTCTCCTTCCAAAAATTTAATCCACAACTCTTCGTTTGTAGTATTAATTTCTTCATTAAAATTTATAACGTCTCCCATTTAAGCACTTATCAATCTAAATTTAAGTTTTCAAATTTAACGAATTGTATTCATTTACAATGTAATATTAGTTAAATTGCAAATGTTATAAATTTTAATAAATAATTTTTATAGTACAAAACACAATTTATCTCTCTATTTAAATTATAGTATCATTTTAATTTAAAAATTATGGATTATCAAAAAATTATTGATGATTTACATCTCAAATATAAAAGCAAAACTATCAAAGGTGAAGTTGCTTCATATATACCAGAATTAAAAAAAATAGATTCTAATAAATTTGGTATAAATCTATATACACTTTCTGATGAAAATTTTGGTGCTGGTGACTATCAAGAAAAAATATCAATCCAAAGTATATCTAAGGTTTTTGCTTTAACTTTAGCTTTAAAACATGTTGGAGAAAGTATATGGAAACGCATGGGTGTAGAGCCTTCTGGAGATCCTTTTAACTCATTGGTGCAATTAGAATTTGAAAAAGGCATTCCGAGAAATCCCTTTATCAATTCAGGAGCTTTAGTTATTTGTGATATTTTAATTAGTAAATTGAAAAATCCTAAAATTGAACTCTTAAAATTTGTTAGAAAACTTGTAAACACCAAGGATATTTTTTTCAATGAAAAAATAGTTGCTTCTGAAAAAGAATATGGCTATACCAATGCTGCTCATGTAAATTTGATGAAATCATTTGGTAATATAGAAAATGACATTGATGTAGTTCTAGATTTTTATTACCATTTGTGCTCCATAGAAATGACTTGTGAAGAACTTTCAAAATCTTTCTTAATCTTTGCAAATGATGGTATTTTACCTCATAGTAAAGAAAGAATAATATCCTTAAGTATTTCAAAAAGAATTAATGCTACCATGCAATTATGTGGGCTTTATGATGAAGCCGGACATTTTGCTTTTAAAGTAGGTTTACCCGGAAAAAGTGGTGTTGGTGGAGGAATCGTTGCAGTTCACCCCGATTTATATTGTATATCTGTTTGGAGTCCTAAACTAAATAAAAAAGGTAATTCAGCTATAGGGTTTAAAGTTCTTGAATCATTTACAACTATAACTGAATCATCAATTTTTTAATATCAACCTATTAATTTTACTTTATTAAAATCAAATATCTCCATGATCTGTTAAATTCGATATTTTTACCAATCCATTTAAACCTCCTCCTAAAAAATAACAGTTTTGATATCCAAAAAACTGGATAACACTTGCAGCAACTGCGCTTTTGGGTCCTCCAACACAGATACAAATAATTTTATCATAATCATCTAAAGGAACTTCACATATTTCAGAAAGTAAATTATTCAACGGGATGCTATAAACATCAACTTTTGGATGATTAATTCCAACAAAACAACAGTCTAGTGACTTTCTCACATCTATTAAGGCTATTTTTTCATTTTCATTAATAGCTTTTTCATAATCTTCTGGCGAAATATAAGGCCAATTTAAATTCTTTAATTTATCATCAAGTAAAGATTTTAAATCACTGCTTTTTTCAGAATTACATATTATATTTTTCATGAAATTGAGTTTTATTCTCCAAAATACAATATTTTTGATATTCCGTTTTACTGTAAATTATAAAACTATGAAAGTTTTACACCTCGACACAAACCATCCTCTTCTAATTTCAGGTTTAAATAAACTTGGATTTGAAAATGACGAAGATTATATTTCCTCAAAAGAGAAGATTAAAAAAAAGCTTTTTTTATATGATGGAATTGTCATTAGGAGTCGCTTTAAAATTGACAAAGAGTTTATAGATAAAGCCACCAATTTAAAATTTATTGGCAGAGTTGGTGCTGGATTGGAAAATATCGATGAAGTATATGCCGAAGAAAAAAATATTAATTTAATTTCTGCTCCAGAAGGAAACAGGAATGCGGTTGGTGAACATGCTTTAGGGATGATTCTTTCACTTTTCAATAAACTCAAAAAAGCAGATAATGAAATCCGACAAGGAAAATGGTTGAGAGAAGATAATCGTGGAATTGAATTAGAAGGAAAAACCATTGGAATTATTGGTTATGGAAATATGGGAAAATCTTTTGCCAAAAAACTAAAAGGTTTTGATTGTGAAGTAATTTGTTATGATATTTTAGATAATGTAGGCAATGAAAATGCAAAACAAGTAAACTTAGATGAACTATTTGCAAAAACTGATGTTTTAAGTTTGCATACACCACAAACCAAACTTACAAAAGGGATGGTAAATACCGATTTTATTCAAAAATTTAAAAAATCATTTTATATCATAAATACTGCACGTGGTTCGGCTATTGTAACTAATGATTTAGTAAAAGCAATAAAAAATAATAAAATTTTAGGTGCTTGCTTAGATGTTTTAGAATATGAAAAAACTTCATTTGAAAATTTCTTTTCAGATGAAAACTTACCCAAGGCTTTTAAATATTTAATTAATTCTGATACGGTTTTAATGTCTCCTCATGTTGCCGGATGGACAGTAGAAAGCAAAGAAAAACTAGCACAAACAATAGTTGATAAAGTTGAATTGCTTTTTTCTTAGTTTTTATTTATTTTTAGTAGATGTTTTTATAAAATAATCCAGAGGTAATGCATCACCCATTCTTTGCCTTCCAAAATTACCTGAAAATTTTACTTTTCCAGGAGGAAAATATTTTCCGAATTTATCGATATAAAAATCTTCTGCTTCAAAAGTAGATTGTCTTTCATTATCAAATACAATATCCAATTTTTTTTCTACTTCAACTTTAACAATATTATCATCACCAACAGAAGTTACTGTAATATATTTTGAAGAATGAACAGGGTAATGTTCAAAATAAACATTATAGTATTCATTTTCTAAATTTTCAATTGCCAAGGTTCTCATAAAATGTAATGTAGATCCGTAGTAAGCTGACTTTCTATATTTAATTGTGGATCTTATTGGGTTTTCTTCTAAAGATTTGTAAAAATTATTCCCTATATAATAAACATTCAGAAAATCTAAAAATTTTCCGCTTTTGCTCGCATAAGAGTAGTTTATTTCAAATTTTTGTAAATCTGTACTAATCAAGTATTTTAAATTATTATTTTCAATAAGAATTGAATTTATAGTTCTTGCTCTTAACTGTTTTTTATCAATATCAAAAATTAAAATTATATCCTCCTCATTAAGAATTTTACAACTAGAAGCATTTTTTGATTCTCCCAGAAAATGCTTTTTAAATTCTTTTAATTTTAAGCTTCTAGACCAGTCATGCTTAGAATTTAGTGTTACTTCATTTAAAACATCTGCTGTTTCTTTTAGATAGATCTTCAGATCTTTTACTGTAGTTAATTTATACAAAACTTTTGTTTCATATCCCATAAATGAAACCACCAATGGTGTTTGTATATCTTCAGAAATATCAATTAAAAAAAAACCTTTAGAATTTGTTAATGTACCTAGCATTGTATTATCAAAATAAACTGACGCCCCTCCTAAAGGCTTATTTGTTTTGACATCAACAACAATTCCAGAAATATTTTGTGAATAACTTATGTTAAAGATAAAGAAGAAGAATATCGATCTAAGCCACATATCTAATTAAAATCTATTTTACTCACAACAGCTAAGAAAATATTCTAAAAGGTCTGTAGTAGTTATAATTCCAACTAATTTTTCACCATCAACAACAGGCAATGAATGAAATTCTTTATTTGTTAGAAGTTTTGAAACCTCAAAAATTGTAAAGTCTGACGGAACAGATAAAGGTTCTTTAATCATCATATCTTTAATACTAAGCATATTATAAACAGGTGTATCTTCGGTACCTTCTTTACTATATGCATCGATAAAACTTATTCGTTGCAAATCGGATAAACTCAATAAACCTATTAACTTTTCTCCTTCTACAACAGGCATATGTCTAATTTTATTTATTTTCATTCTTTTTTCAGCAGAGTAAAGCGTATCTGTTAAATTTAAAACAACAACATCCGTTGTCATTATATTAGCAATTGGTTCATTTTTGTTCATGATGCATGCTTTTTAATTCACTCATAAAGTACGAAAAAAATAAGGAGAAAAAAAATGATAAAGATCAGATAAAAATAAAATAAATACATAACTCAAACTTTTTCTCATCCAGTTGCCTGAAAAATTAAATAAAAAATATCCTATCGCAATAAAAAAACAGAAAAATCTCCTATAAAACAAAGGATACTTTTTAGTATATTTGCTTTCCAAAAAAAAGTAAAAATGAGTTTACAAAAAGAAGTAATGGAACAAATTAAAGCTGCTATGAGAGCAAAAGACACAGTAGCTTTAGAGTCATTAAGAGCTTTAAAATCGGCTTTTTTATTAGCAAATACAAGCGGAAGTGATGTTACACTAACTGAAGAAGATGAAATCAAAATAGTTCAAAAATTAGTAAAACAACGAAAAGATAGTGCCGCAATATTTAATGAACAAGGTAGAAGTGATCTAGCAGACCCTGAATTAGCCCAGGCAAAAGTACTCGAACAATTTTTACCTGTACAAATGAGTGAAGAAGAATTGAGAGAGCTTATTGGAGCTATTGTTAGTCAAACTGGAGCTAGCTCAATGAAAGATATGGGAAAAGTTATGGGAATGGCTTCAAAACAATTGGCTGGAAAAGCTGATGGGAAAGCAATTTCAATGATAGTGAAAGAGTTGTTATCATAGTGTATTAAGAATAAAGATTCCCGTTTTTACGGGAATTACAGGGGCCCCGTGGCGCAACTGAATAGCGCATCAGATTTCGGTTCTGAGGGTTACAGGTTTGAATCCTGTCGGGGTCACGAATAAATCAAAAAGCAAGTAAAATCATAAAGCTTGCTTTTTTGATTTTACTTGCTTTTTGATTTTTCAAAGTGGAGCTTTGTCAGGATCATTGAAAATAATCCTGACAAAGCCACTAAATCAATCGTAATACTTATTTATCAGTGTATTACGATTGATTTTTATTTAACTACAAGCTCTAACTCTTCTAAAAGATAAGTTGTCATGCTAAAAAATCTATAAAATTTCCTTCCTGAAATCGCCTAGAAAAAGGCATGTGTAATCTATTGTATTCTTCAGCTTCTTTCCAAATAATATTAAGTCCAAAATCTTCAGACAATTCAACACTATCATAACGTGTAGGTATAGCACAATAAATATAATTCTGATTTGGCAAATCTCTTACAAAACGGAATAAATGATTAAATAAGTAAAATGAATTATCATTACAATCTGCTGTAATATCAAAACCAAAAAATATGGTTGGTTCTTGTGTTTTATAATTCCCTAAATCCTTAATTGTAAGTTGATCTTCTCTAATTTTTTTTGTTTTTAAATTTTGATAAGCCTCAAAAGTAATTGGAAAAACAATACTATGTCCTGAATAAAAACCAAGATCATCTGTAATTATAACATTTAATTCAGGAATACGCTTGGCTGCTTCACTAATTAATTGAACAATATTACGTGGCATATTTTTATACGAATCCATATACTTAGCTATATACTCGAAATCCTTGTCAAAATTAAAGGGGCTAATCCTTTCTGTTTTTATATCAATTTGTGATTTAAACCATGAAGCATCTGGCATTTCTGTATTTAATTCAGTTAAAGAATACTTTCTAACTCTCATGTTATAAAAAGTTGGGATTGGCACCGAAGAATTCAAATTTCTCACAAGCTGATATGGAAATAATGTTTTTTCAATAATATCTTCTTCTTTTTCAGGTTTTACTAATGTTTGATTTTTTTCCCATCGCTGTATAGTTCGAACATCTACATTAATCTTATTTGCAAATTCTAATTGTGATAGATCGTGAAGAATTCTATAGTCTATTAAAAGTTTTCCAAATGTATTATATCTCTGCATAATCAAATTTTAACGACTTTAAATATACTCAAAATATTTCTTTTTTAAAATTATTGTTTTTTTGACATGCCGTGTCGTATAACCTAAGACTAAGTCGATATATATTTGCATGATCAAAATAACTAAAATGATCCGAAAGGTAATATCTGAAATTGAAAATGATTTGAAGTATCAAAGTGATACAACTCAAAGTAGATTAGACGCTATAAATTCAGTTAAAGATCTTTTAAATCAAATTGATTTTGATGTTGAAATCGTACAAACAGTTGAAATTGATAGTTTATACAAATTATTTATTTCACTTAAGGGAGAAGAGCTAAAGGAAGAAGAAAAAAAATTGCTAAGGGACATAGTTAAAAAAAGTTATTGAAAAAAAAAGAGGGGGCAAGATTGAATTCAAATTTTGCATATTATCTATCTTGGAAGATGAAGTGAGCTGAATAATGTTATTCGTTTTGGGGGAAAAGAAAAACATTTTGTTAATTAATTTAACCAGAAGAGATTCGAGATAGAAATATGCAAAGAATTCAATCTTTTATCATTTATACTTTAATCTCTTGTCTCAAAATCATTTAGTATTTCATTAATCAAATTTGTTTCATACCCTTTTCGGAATAAGAAATCATATATTTTTTTCTTCTTTTTATAAAAATTTTCCTCCTTTATAATATCCTTTTTTTTTTGCACAAGCAACTCTAAAGTTTTAAAATACGCATCATCAGCAATCTCTTTTAAGGCTTGTTTTATAT
This sequence comes from Flavobacteriia bacterium, assembly GCA_030625645.1. Lineage (GTDB taxonomy): Bacteria > Bacteroidota > Bacteroidia > Flavobacteriales > Flavobacteriaceae > Namhaeicola. The sequence goes on from DAOUQH010000053.1 coordinate 11,539, forward strand.
TATATTCCGAAATATCTCTTATTTTTAATTCACGAATAATTCGCTGTTTTCCCCAATGTTTTATTCTAAATTTTCCTCTGGCAAAACTTTTTGCAAAACGCTCTTCGTTTAAAAAATTATACTCTATCAAATGCATAATAATCACCTCTTTAGCTTGAGTAATCATTTGCATCTCATATAGTTTTTGCTCAACTTCTTTATGACAACGATCTTGGTAAGCACAATAATTTTCCAACTTTTTTTTTGCTTCTTCAACTGTATATGTTAACCTTTTGTTTTTCATGCCATAAATATAATACCGAACCTAAAATTACAATATTATGTTGAAGTATTATTTTAATCTTGCCTTTTTAATTTATAGCCTATCAAATTATGCACAAACAACCATAGCAAATCAAAGTTTTGAAACAAATGGTGACAACTGGGAAACGAATTTTTCTACACCAGCTTGTATAGATGATGATTTGATATGGAATTATCAAACGCAACTTGAATCTATAAATCCGAGTCATGGTGAGCAATTTTGGGGTATTAAAAAATTAAATGGAAGTTGTAGTACTTCAAATTTTGAAACAATTACACTTCAAAATATTGATATTTCTGCCTATTATGATGTAAGTTTTACTTTCGAATATAATGTATTTGAATTTGATTCAGGTGATGATATTAAATATGAATTGATATATGACAATCAATCTCAAGGTGAAATTTTATTATTTGAAGGGGCTGGAAATTTAAGTACCAATGGTTGGCAAACAGAAACAATATCAATCCCTAATAGTGTTTCAAATGTCAAAATTATCATTTCTATTAAACAAAGAGGTTTGGCTGACTATGCAGGAATAGATAATATTAACCTTATGGGATTACCAATAATCTCTTGTTCTCAATTAATGATATCAGAATATATAGAAGGAACTTCTAGCGATACGCATCGAAATAATTTTATTGAAATCTACAATCCTACTAATTCAGAAATCAATTTAGAAAATTATAATATAACTACTTATAAAAATGCTAATTTGAATCCAACAGGTGAGATAGCATTGATTGGAACAATTTCACCTTTCGGAACTTATTTAATTGAAGATGATAAAGAAAACTTAAATGTTGAAGCTAATATATCCTCTAATACTGCTGTAATGGATTTTACTGGAAATGATAAAATCACTCTAAGAAAAAATGAAGAAATTATCGATATTATTGGTGTAATTGGAACTGAAAATACTTTTGCAGAAGATGTAACTTTACGAAGAAAAAGTAATGTTCAAAACCCTAACAATCAATATGATGAAAGTGAATGGGATATTTATGGCTTAGAAGATATTACCAATTTAAATTTACATATTTCTACATGTAGTGGTGCAATTCCAGAAATAGAAGTTCTTGGAAATACTATAGAAATAATTGACGGATCAACCACCACAAGTGTTATAAATTATACCCATTTTGGCAGTATTGATACAAACTCCGGAGATAGCATCATTAAAGAGTTTATTATAAAAAATATTGGAAATGACAATCTCAATGTTTCTAATATCCAATTATCAGGTAATAATGCCGATAATTTTACATTAATTGGAAATAGCACTTTTAATGTTGCACCTACTGAAAGCTCTTCTTTCGAAATAGAATTCATACCAAATTCTCAGGGTATCAAAACAGCTATCCTTCAAATTGACAATAATGATGCCTCCGAAAATCCTTTTACTTTTGTTATTCAAGGAGAAGGAGCCGGAAACACAAATAGTCCGCTAATGATAACACAATATTATGAAGGAGAAGGCAATAATAAATGGATAGAAATTACCAATGTTAGTGAAAATACAACCCAAGGAAATCAATATTATTTGGCTTTATATGGAAATGAAAAAGCAGAAAGTCCAACAGGAAAAACACCAAGTGCAAAGATTAATCTTCCTGTTTTGGCCTCAAAACAAATATTAAAGATTCGATCAAATTTCACAAACAATTTTCCTTCTTATGCTATAGACGGCACAGAAATAAACTCATCCGTTTGTAATTTTAACGGTAATGATATTATTATTATATCAACAAGTAATGATGAATACTGCTGGGAAAATAAAGTAGATATTATTGGAAATAGTTCCAATTGGGGTGAAAATATAAG
>DAOUQH010000121.1 GCA_030625645.1 Flavobacteriia bacterium
TGTTTTTCTTAACTGATGTGTTAAATGATTTAGTGAGCCTTTGGTTAAAAGGTTTTGCACTTTAGCACCTGCTTCAACCATCCAATCAATTGACAAGCCTTTATCTACAAATGAAAGTACTTCTACTTTTTCAATACAACCATTTTTACTTGCCCAATCACAAATACCTTTAACTGCTTCAAATTCACCTTTAGAAACTCGAGTAGAGGCAACCTCGATTCTATCTACTTTTAATTCCTCTAATAAAAGTTGTGCAATTGTTAGTTTCTCAGATGCCGAAAATGATACTCCGCTGGTTTGTTCACCATCGCGAAGTGTTGTATCCATTATTTCTATTTTGCGTTTCATGATATATGAAATAAATTTAATTTTAGAATTAAAAGCATTTAATCTATAACACTTATTTAAAAAGGTCTTGTTTCTGCAAATGCTTTAATTTCATCATTTATATTTTGTAAATAATCAATGTCATCAAAACCATTAAGCATATTTTCTTTTTTATATCCATTAATATCAAAAGTGTCAGTTTCTCCAGTTGCTAATAATATAACTTTTTGTTCTTCTAGGTTGACTTCAATTTCTGTTTTAGGATCTATCTCAATTGCATCAAAAACTTTTTTTGCAAATTCTTCACTTACTTGAACCGGTAAAACTCCTACATTTAAGCAGTTATTTTTAAAAATATCAGCAAAAAAACTAGAAATTACACACCTAAATCCAAAATCATATACTGCCCATGCAGCATGCTCTCTTGAAGATCCCGAACCAAAATTCTTTCCTCCAACTAAAATCTTACCACTATATTTTGGATTGTTTAGTACAAAATTAGATTTCTGATCTCCATCACTATCATATCTCCAATCTCTAAATAGGTTATCACCAAATCCTTTTCTTTCTGTTGCTTTTAAAAATCTTGCTGGAATGATTTGATCAGTATCTACATTTTCTATCGGTAAAGGGAATGCTGTACTTTTTAATATTATAAATTTATCGTATGCCATAATGTTTCGTGTTTATTATTTCGAGTTAAATAAATCGAAAAAATCATAAATTGATTAAACCTTAAATTAATTCTCTCGGATCAGTTATCTTACCTGTTACTGCAGCAGCAGCAGCAACCAAAGGACTAGCTAATAAAGTTCTAGAGCCTGGACCTTGGCGACCTTCAAAATTTCTATTTGATGTGCTTATTGAATATTTTCCTGCAGGAACTTTATCATCATTCATTGCTAAACATGCTGAACATCCCGGTTGACGAAGCTCAAATCCAGCATTATTTAAAATATCTAAAATACCTTCTTCTTTAATCATATCTTCTACAATATGCGAACCAGGAACTAACCAAGCTGTAACGTGATTTGCTTTTTTTCTTCCTTTTACAATAGATGCAAAAGCTCTAAAATCTTCAATTCTACCATTGGTGCAGCTGCCTAAGAAAACATAATCAATTTTTTTACCAATCATTTTATCATCTTCAGAGAAATTCATATAATCTAAAGATTTATTAAAAGTATCTTCTTGTTCCATTGCATTTTTTGCTTTAGGAACACTTTGTGAAATACCAATTCCCATTCCAGGATTTGTACCGTAAGTAATCATCGGTTCTATATCGGCTGCATCAAAGTTTATTACTTTATCAAATGTAGCATCTTCATCTGTCTTTAAGGTTTTCCAGTATTTCATGGCTTTATCCCAATCTTTTCCTTTAGGAGTGAATTCTCTTCCTTTAATGTACTCAAAAGTTTTTTCATCAGGAGCAATCATTCCGCCTCGAGCACCCATTTCAATACTTAAGTTACAAACTGTCATTCTACCTTCCATAGTCATATCATCAAAAACATCACCTGTATATTCGGCAAAATAACCAGTTCCACCCGAAGTTGTTAACTGAGCAATAATGAATAAAGCAACATCTTTTGGAGTAACTCCTTTACCTAATTTGCCATTAACATTAATTTGTATTTTTTTAGGTTTAGGTTGCATAATACATTGGCTGGCTAATACCATTTCAACCTCTGAAGTACCAATACCAAAAGCTATAGCACCAAAAGCACCATGAGTTGATGTATGCGAATCTCCACAAACAATTGTAGCTCCTGGTAGAACAATTCCGTTTTCAGGACCAACAACATGAACTACGCCATTCTTTTTATGACCTAATCCCCAATGCAAAATTCCAAATTCTTTAGCATTATCTTCTAAAGCTTTTAGTTGATTTGCAGATAAAGGGTCTTTAACCGGTAAGTGCTGGTTAATAGTTGGTGTATTATGATCGGCTGTAGCAAATGTCTTTTTAGGATATTTCACTCCAATACCACGATTTCTTAGGCCCAAAAAAGCGACAGGACTGGTAACTTCATGTACCAAATGACGGTCAATAAATACAACATCTGGTCCGTTTTCAACTTTACGCACAACATGCGTATCCCAAACTTTATCGAATAATGTTTTGCTCATAATATATTTTTAAATAATCCTTTAATCTTTGATTTTTTCGAAAAGCAAATATAATTTTTATTGGAATAATCCTAAATACCTTTTTTAGAGTTTTACAATGTTCAAGTATAAATGAAATATATAAATATAAACATGATTTTATGCTTAGAAATTAATGATTTATCATAGGTGTGAAATACGTAAAATACAATATCAATTTATAAATATATTTCATTAAATAGCTGTCATTTTAAGAATAATTAAATATTTAACTCGGAAGTAATAATAATTAAAAAGTAATAAATCTAGAAAGAGCATTTTTAATTACGATTTTTAACAAATTCAATATAATTTTGTTTGATAATATTTATTCTATATTTACATATCATTAAAAACTAAAAATAAGATGAATAAAGATAGCCTAAGCCTTTTTGTTTTAATAGTTATGGCAAATATTTTATCTTCTCAAAATCAGGTAGAAGATATAACTTATAATAAGGCCAAATTGATACATGAAAAAGTGATTACTATCGATACTCACGACGATATTAATATAGCTAATTTCACAAAAGAAAGAAATTATACACAAAACTTATCTTCTCAGGTTAATCTTCCTAAAATGATAAAAGGCGGATTGGATGTTGCATGGTTTGTGGTTTATACTGGACAAAAATCACTTGATGAACAAGCTTATTCAAAAGCTTATAATAATGCAATTAAAAGTTTTAATGCTATACATCGGTTAACAGAAGAATATGCTCCTAGTCAAATTGAATTGGCTTTAACTTCAAATGATGTAATAAGAATTAATGCGTCAGGAAAAAAAGTCGCAATGATTGGAGTTGAAAATGCATATCCAATTGGTATTGATTTAAAAAATATTGAAAAATTTTACAAATTAGGCGCAAGATATATATCACTTTCTCACCAAGGACATAGTCAATTTTCTGATTCAAATACTGGTGAAAAAGAAAATATATGGCTTTATAATAATGGTTTAAGTGATTTAGGTAAACAAGCTGTAAAAGAGATGAATAGAGTAGGAGTAATGATAGATGTTTCTCATCCTTCAAAAGGCGCATTTAACGAAATGATAAAATTAACTAAAGCACCCATTATTGCCTCTCATTCTTCAGCTAGAGCTTTATGTGATCATAGTAGAAATTTAGATGATGAACAATTGTTGATGTTAAAGGAAAATGGAGGAGTAGTTCAAGCAGTTGCTTTTGCAGGTTATCTTAATATTGAGAAGAATGCAGCCTATAAAAAAGCTCAAAATGAAGTTTTAAAGAAATTTGCTTTAGAAAATAATTTTAAAATTCTTCCATGGAAAATTAGAAAAACATGGACAAGTGAAACTCAAAATGATTATCAAATTGAATTGAATAAACTAAAGCATGATGTCAAACCACAATTAATAAAGGCTAAACAAAAATATTCACTTGTAAATGTTTCTGATTTTGTAGATCATATTGATTATATGGTTAAATTAATTGGAATTGATCATGTTGGGATTTCTTCTGATTTTGATGGAGGAGGAGGAATTGAAGGTTGGAATGATGCTTCCGAAACTTTTAATGTTACATTAGAATTGGTGAAAAGAGGGTATACAGAAGATAGTATTGCCAAGCTTTGGGGTTTAAATCTATTACGGGTTTTAGATGAGGTCCAACGAATTGCCAAAGTGAATTAATCTTAGTTATTGCAAATAGTAAATTTAAACAAAATAATTTGGTAAATAAAAATTTAAAACAGACTAAAAAAATTGATTAGTTTATGTAATATTCCAGGCCTTCGATCAATAATTCATCGGTAACCTGAATATCAATTTTACATTTCTCCATTTCGGACAAAAGAACAAAATTGACTTTACCACCAACATTCTTTTTATCGTAGACCATAAGATTAAGAATTGGTATAAAATCTGTTTTTTGAATATCGTATTTTTGATAAAATTTATTTGTGAATTCTTTTAATTTATCAACTTCTGCCATAGGGAAACTAAGCATTTTTGCTGAAAAATACAATTCAATAACCATTCCAACTGCTACAGCTTCTCCATGAGTTAAAGTTTGTTTGGTTTTATTCTCTAAAAAATAAGATTCAATTGCATGTCCAATAGTATGCCCAAAATTTAGTGCTTTTCTTATGTTTTGTTCTTTAGGATCTTTGAGAACAACTTTATTTTTTATTTCTATTGATTTGTAAATTAATGTATTAATTACCGATAAATCAATTTCATTAAAAACTTGGATTTTCTCCCATAAAGATTTATCAAAAGTGAATCCATATTTTATAATCTCAGCTAAACCTGATTTTATTTCTCTTTCAGAAACTGTTCTAAGAAAAAAAGAATCTATTAAAACCATTTCTGGATTACTAAACATTCCAATCTGATTTTTTAATACACCTAAATCAATTCCGGTTTTACCGCCGACTGAAGCATCCACCATACTTAGAAGAGTTGTGGGAATATTGATAAAACTAATACCTCTTTTAAAAGTTGAAGCAACAAAACCGCCCATATCTGTAACTACTCCACCTCCTAAATTAACCAATAGGCTTTTTCTATCAGCTCCTCTTTTTGTTAATTCATTCCAAATTGTAACACAGGTATCCAAATTCTTATAAATCTCACCTGCTTTAATCTCAATAACTTCAACAGCATGTTTAATCTGAACACCTCCTAAAAAATATGGTAAACAGCGTTTTCTTGTATTAGAATCTACCAAAAATATTATTTTTGAATAAGAACTTTCATTTACATGGATATTAAATTCTTTTATCGCATTTTCTTGAAAATGAACTAAATAGTTAGTAGATTGTATAGATTGCATCTTTTTTGTGTTTTTTTCATTTTAAGATGCAAATAACGGCCATTTTTTTGAAATAATTAAATTTGACTAATTATCTTTGTTAAAAATAAAATTTATGAATAAATTATTTAATAATACAGAAACAGCTTTTGCTCTTAAATCTGATTCAGAATTAGAAAAAGCGTACTTTTTATTTAGAATGATAAAAAGTGAAAATATGGTTAAAATTGGGTCTGCAATGACAAAATTTGCATTAAAATCACATTTGCCTGTTGAAGGACTAATTCGTTCTACAGTTTTTGATCATTTTTGTGGTGGAATAAGTGAAGATGATTGTGTGCCAACCATTGATAAAATATACACTAAAAAAGTATACTCTATTTTAGATTATTCTGCTGAGGGAAAGGAAGCTGAAGAACAATTTGATAAAGCAAGAGATATAACGGTAGATATAATTAAGAGTTATGCTAAAGATAAAGAAGCAATTCCTTTTGCAGTTTTTAAACCTACTGGTTTTGGAAGGATTGGTTTGTACCAAAAAGTAACCGAAAAGCAAGATCTTATTGATGAAGAGAAAGTAGAATGGCAAAATGTTATTAAAAGATATGATGCTGTTGCTAAAGCTTCATTTGAAAATAACGTTCCTCTTTTAATAGATGCTGAAGAAACATGGATGCAAGATGCTGCCGATGATTTAATAGAAAGCATGATGGAAAAATATAATAAAGAAAAAGTAATAGTTTTTGGCACCTTACAATTATATAGATGGGATAGATTTGATTATCTAAAAGGATTACACAAACGTGCAAAAGAAAAAGGTTTTAAAATTGGTATGAAACTTGTAAGAGGAGCATATATGGAGAAAGAGCGGGAAAGAGCAGAAGAGAAAGGCTATGTCGACCCGATTTGTAAAGATAAAGCAGCTACAGATGAAAATTATAATATTGTAATGCGCTATATGTTTGATAATCTTCAGGATATGTCAATTTTTAATGGTACTCATAATGAAGATAGTTCATACTTATTGATGGATTGGATTATTGAAGCAGGCTTGAATAAAAATGATTCACGCTTATGGTTTGGACAATTATATGGAATGAGTGACAACATAAGTTATAATTTAGCAAAAGCTGGTTATAATGCTGCAAAATATTTACCTTTTGGTCCTGTTAAAGATGTGATGCCTTATTTAATTCGTAGGGCTGAAGAAAATACTTCGGTTGCTGGTCAAACGACTCGTGAGTTAAATTTAATATCAACTGAGAAAAAAAGAAGGAAATTATAAACATACCAAGATTAGTAGTTTGGATTTTTATATTTTCTTTATAAAAAATTTAACTTGATAAGTTTTATATATTGTTTATTTTATCAAA
>DAOUQH010000113.1 GCA_030625645.1 Flavobacteriia bacterium
AACAAGTTGCGGAGCACTCGGTTACTACATCATATGAAGCAGCTAAAATTAAATTGAGCTATGATGAATCTGGAAAGCCAATAAAATCTAGTAATGATGACATGGTATTTGTATATGCTAAAATTGTAGATAGAAACAATAATTTTGTTCCAGATGCTCAAAATCTTATTAAGTTTGAAGTAATCGGTGACAATGTAGAAATAATAGGAGGTAACCACATAAATGCAGAAGCGGGTGTTGCTACAATACTTTTAAAAGTAAATTCTGCTACAACACCTATTGTGGTCAAAGCTTCAGCTGAAGAACTGAAAGATACTACCTTAAATATTCTAGATCATTAAGTACTAAATTGCTAAATATTGATGAGTAGATTTTAGTCTGGTTTTCAGGCTGTGAGACCCAGTTAAAATCAAATATATTAGCAGAATTAAAATTTACTGAGTCAATGAATCGTAAATATACAATAAAAAAATCCGCCTTAAAAAGACAGCTTTTGTATAACTTTTAACAATATGTTTATATCATTTTTAAATTATTTATTTCTTGCTGATTCAAATGTCTAAATCTTCCTCGTGGGAGATCTTTTTTTGTGAGTCCGGCAAAGATCACTCGATCTAATTTGGTTACTTTATAGTTGAAGTGTTCAAAAATTCTACGTACAATTCTGTTTCTACCAGAGTGGATTTCAACTCCAATTTCATTTCGTGGTTTGTTATCAACATAAGTAATTGTATCTACAAATACCATTTTCCCGTCTAGCACAAAATTATCAGAAATTGTTTGCATATCTTTCATAGATAATTTTTTATCTAAGGTTACATGATATAATTTTTTTACTTGGTGTTTTGGATGCGTCAATTTTTTTGCCATTTCACCATCATTAGTAAACAAAAGTAAACCAGTTGTTAATCGGTCTAACCTACCAACAGGATAAATTCTTTCTTTTGCAGCATTTTGAACTAATTCCATTACCGTTTTTCTACCTCTTTCATCATCCATAGTGGTGATATAATTTTTAGGTTTATTAAGTAGAACATATTGTTTTGCTTCAGGTGAAATAGAATCTCCTCCAAATTGTACATTGTCTTCGAGTTTTACTTTATAACCCATTTCTGTAATTATTTCACCATTAACAGAAACACTTCCAGATTTGATATAAGTATCGGCTTCTCTTCGTGAACAAATACCTGCATGTGCAATATATTTATTTAAACGAATTTCATCCGGATTGCTGTTTACAGGTTGCTCAGATGGTTTCTTTTTATAGTGTTTTACCTTTTCAGGATGTGGTCTAAAGTTTTTATCTTTTGATTTTGAAAAAGATTTTTTTGGTTTATCAAAAGAAGAATCTCCTTTTTTAGTTTGCTTGTTAGTCGAACTTGTTTGTCGTCCTCGCGACGAGTTACTTTTTGTAGTCATTTTTAAAATTTTCGCAAAAGTACAAAAACCATTCTATTTCAAAGTGTTAAGTTTATGATAAATATAATTTTACTTAGAAGATATTTATTACAATATTCTTTTAATTATTACCGTTGTATCGATTAACATCATACTTAAAACTCCAATTAAAATAATAAGCTTGATAATATTATGTAATATGATATAATCTTTTTTTGATTTGGCTTTCCAAAGTAAAAATAAAAAGCCAATAAATGAGATTCCTACAAAGTAGAAATAGTACATCATTTTACCAATTTCAGGATATTTTGAAATAAAATATATTGGATCGAAAGTAAAGAAAACCAAGATTGTAATTAATAGTTTAGTGAAATATTCACCGTATTTTACTGGTATTGTTTGGTAATTTTGAGCAATATCTCCCTTTATATTTTCTAAATCTTTCGTCAATTCTTTTATCATCAAAACTAAAAATAGGAATAGAGCATGCGTAAAAATTATAGTTGAGAAATTTTTATAATAAACAAAAATTGCAAAGAAAGGTAGTAATGCTAAAGTTGCTGCCGAGAACAATCCAAGTAGTGGATATTTTTTAAGCTTATGAGAATACAACCAGATTAAAAAGATATAAACAGAAAAAAATAATGCAGCACGCCAAGATACCAAAAGAGCAAACCCAACACCAATAAAATTAAGTAAAAAATAGATATTTAGTTTGGTTTTTTGTGAAACCAGACTGTCAATTTTTGATTTTATGGGTTTGTTAATTTGATCTTTATCTGCATCGTAAAAATTATTGATTATATACCCAGATGCAATCACACAAGTTGTTGCTAAAACTATAAAATACAAATCAAGATTAAAGAGAATATCTTTTAAAGATTTTTCTGGAGAAAAGATAAAAATAGCAGCCAAATATTGTGCAAGTACAATAATAAAAATATTATAGCCTCTTACAACCGAAAGCATACTTAGAAATTTAAAAAAGAAAGAATATTTTTTACTTTTTTTTGGTGTATTTTTTTCGGCTTCTTTTAGTAGATCCATAAAATAATTAAAGGATTTAGAATCTATATACTAATTCTAATTTATAATCTTTTAATAATTTTTGAACGTTATTATAGTCTTCTGTAAATCCTAAAATATAACCACCACCACCTGAACCACAAAGTTTTAGGTAATAATCGTTAGTGTCAATTCCTTGTTGCCAAAGATTGTGAAAACTCTGAGGAATCATAGGTTTAAAATGTTTTAAAACGACTTTAGAAAGACTTTTTACATTTCCGAAAAGGGAATGTACATCTCCATGTAAAAAATTATCAATACAAGCATCTGTATAACGTGCAAAATCTTCATCGATCATTTTCCTAAAACCTTCATTTTTCATTTTATTCATAAAAATGTTTACCATTGGTTGTGTTTCTCCAACCATTTCAGAATCCAATAAAAACACAGCTCCTTTTCCCTCTTTTTGTGAAGGAATTCCGGTAGCTTCTAAATTATTTTTTGATTTGATTAAAATCGGTAAACTTAAATATGAATTTAATGGGTCAAGCCCCGAGCTTTTTCCATGAAAAAATGATTCCATTATGGAAAAAATAGTTTTTAATTTTAGTAATTTATCTCTGGTTAAATTCTCTAAAACAGTAATTTTATTATCGGCATATTTATCATAAATAGCGGCAACTAAAGCTCCCGAACTACCAACTCCATACCCTTGAGGAATACTTGAATCAAAGTGCATTCCTGTATCAATATCTTTCTTTAAATCATGTAAACGAAGTTGTAACTTATCTTGCTCTACTAAAGCGAGGTATTGATAAAATTCGATTAATTTTTGATTAGAATCTTTTGATTTTCCACTAAGATCATCAGATACTTTAAGAGCACCTTGATAAGAATTGTAAGGAATAGCTAATCCTTTAGAATTTTTAATAATTCCGTATTCACCGAATAGTAATATTTTTGCATAAAATAAGGGACCCTTCATAGATTTTAAATTAAAAAGCCTAAAGCAATTTGGTTACAAATATACTTTTTTTATTAATACAAGGGTTAAAACAGTTGATTTTTACTTGATTGAGGTAATCAATATAAAATTAATTATCTGCAAGTATATCTATATGGGTATTATTTTACATTAAAGAGATTCTTTATTTAAAACCTATTCTTGTGTTGTACCGTCATAATAATAAGTTTTCCAAATATCTACTTTTCTATCAAAAACATAGTTACCTTCTTCCTTTAATTTTCCATTTGTATAAAAAGTTTTCCAGTGACCTTCTTTTTCTCCTTTTTCGTAGAAGCCAGTTTCAAAACTTATCCCAGTTTCATAAAATTCTTTCCAAGCACCATCAATTTTACCATTTTTATAAGTGGTTTCACTTTTTAATTTTCCATTTTCAAAATAAACCTTACGATCACCAAATAAAATACCATTTTTGTAATTTATAATTTGAAAAACGTTCCCATTTTCATAATACCATTTAACCACGCCTTGATAAACTTCGGCGTTTTTTTCTATTGAAAGGCCTTCCATTTGTATTGCACCCGAAATATAATGATCTGTAAACCAATAGCCATTTTCTTTTTGAACACAATGACATCTATAATAACTGGCTTTACTCTTTGCAGTTTCTTTCCAATTGCTATCAAACCATATTGTATCCTTTTGAGCGAAAGATGTAAGTGTAAAAAAACATAAAATTACAGCAGTGAAGAGAGATTTTTTTTTCATAATTAGAGATTTTAAATTTAACAAAAACTTTTCCTAACAGCTTATTCAGCTGTATTAAAAAATATGTTTGATTCGTTTTTCTCTAATAAAAAAATAAGTCGGATATGCGCTTTCTATAATTGTTTAGCGCCATTGCCGACACTATCACAAATATACTGATTATTTTGGCAAAAAGCGATTAATTCATTTATAATAAAAGTATTAACTTTTTCTTTTTCCCTTTCGGGGAATAAAACATGAACGTTTGCACCGGCATCTAAAGTGAAGCAAATATTAGAGTTGTTATTTTGGCGATATTCCCAAATCTTTTCAATAATCTTTAAAGTGTTTGGTTTCATCAAAATAAAATAAGGATTTGAAGTCATCATCATGGCATGTAATGTTAAAGCTTCGCTTTCAACCAAATTAATAAAGGCCGTTAGATTTCCATTTTGCAGAATTTTTGACAATTGTGTGATATTCTCGTTAGCTTGAGCAAACCGTTGTTTTGCAAAAGGATGTTCGTGCATTAAATTATGACCAATTGTACTTGAAACCTGTTTTTCACCTTTATCAACTAATAAAATAGTATCTTGATAATTATTAAAATTATCGTGAACATTGTAAGGGAATGTTACCCCGTATAGATCAGAACTTTCTGTAATTTCTTTATGCTCACCCCAAACAACCAATCCACCTTCTATGCTTCGGGCTGCACTACCTGAACCTAAACGTGCTAAAAATGATGCTTTTTGTCTAAAATATCCATCAGAAATTTCTGGATTCAATTCTTTTTGAATATTCATCAAACAAAGTGCAAGAGCACTCATCCCACTTGCTGATGAAGCGATACCACTACTGTGAGGAAAAGAATTTTTGGTTTTGATAATAAAGTCATATTCCGTGATAAACGGAACATATTTTTCTATTCGTTCAAAAAATTTTACAATTTTAGGTTTAAAACCCTCTTTCTTTTCTCCTTCAAAGATCACTTCAATACTAAACTCTTTTGAGGGTTTATTTTTTTTTGAAAACTTAAGTGTAGTAGTTGTGTGACAGTTATTTAAAGTAAAACTGATGGAAGTATTTTTAGGAATTTGAGGTTCACTTTTGCCCCAGTATTTTACCAAAGCAATATTACTCGGACTTTGCCAAGAGAAGCTGCCATTTTTAAGATTAGATGTTTCTGTATTTTTAAGGATAAAATCTTTTTCGGTCAAAATTGTAAATTTTTGGTAAAGATAAATTATAAATTTTGTTATGACAATAAATTAACCGTTCGAAATAAATCCTATTAAAGTGTTTTATTTCTTTCTGAGAGGGTTTTATCCATTTTCCAATCTTTGCAAAACCTCTTTTTTATAACTTCTGCTAATGGGAATTGCTTTTTTATTTATTTCAACAAATTCATTCGTAAAAGATTCGATTTTATTGATAGAAACTATAAAAGACCGATGAATTCTGATAAAGTCATTTTTAGGAAGTTTTACTTCAATACTTGTTATGGTTTCTCTTGTAATAATAGTTTTATCATGAAGATTAATTTTTAAATAATCACCCAAACTTTCAATGTATTCGACTTCAGTGAAATTAATCTTAATCATTTTTCTATCTGAACGAACAAATATAAAATCACTTTTATCAAGGGTTAATTCATCCTTTCCATCTGTGCTTATCTTTATATTTTCATTCAAATATTTATTAACTGCTTGTAATAATCTTTCAAATGATATGGGTTTTAAAAGATAATCAACAGCTTTTAGGTCAAAACCATCCACAGCATATTCTCTATAAGCTGTTGTGAAAATTATTTTAATATTTTTATTGATTGATCTTGCAAAAGATAAACCAGATATTTCAGGCATATTAATGTCTAGAAAGATCAAATCTATTTTGTTAGAGTTAATAATATTAAATGCTTCAATTGCATTTTTACAAGTAGAAACTACTTGAATAGCGTCTATCTTTTGCAAATGATTTTCTAAAATTTCACGTGCAATCGGCTCATCATCAACAATTATACAATTAATGACTTTAGGCATTTTTTATATTATTTAAGTTAGAAATCACAAGGTTTACTACAAACCAGTTGTCTTTATCTTCAATATTTAATTGATAGTTGTTTTTATAAAGTAAATCTAATCTTTTTTTAATATTTACTAATCCAATTCCAATTTTATCTTGTTTTGCCTCCTCATTTATAATCGTATTTCTAATTGTAAAATTTAATTGATTTTCAACTAAATTAATTTGAATATCCACTTTTAAAAACCCATCTATTAAACTACCGTGTTTAAAAGCATTTTCAACAAAAGGTATCAATAACATAGGTGCAATTTGCTTTTTATCGCTAATATCATTTGTAGAAAAATTAACTTTTAAAGTATCTTGAAATCTTATTTTTTCTAATTCAATATATTCTTTAATATGTAAAACTTCTTCTTTTAAATTTACTTTTGGCTTATTTACCTGGTATAAGATATAATCTAATAAATTGGAAAGTTTTAAGATAATATCAGGCGTATTTTTTGATTGTTTTAAGGCAAATCCATAAATAGTATTTAAGGTATTAAAAAGGAAATGTGGATGAATTTGTTTTTTTAAATAGTTTAACTCTTGATCTTTAATTTGTAATTGTGTTTCTAATATTTTGTTTTGAAGTTCTTTATTTTCGGTTTGGGTTTTAAAGTTATGATTTAATATACTTATAAAACTTACAATAAAAACAACCAGATAAACCAATATTAATATAAATATGTAATTTCGACTCATGGGTGGCATATTTTTTACTTCCATATCAGAAAGAAGTACAAAACTTCCGAAAATAGCCACTAGAATTAAATAGGTTGAAAAGACTAAAGTGTAAATGCTGTATAATGCAAAACTTTTATACTTTTTGGTGAGTAAATAGTTAGGAATTAGATAATAAACCATGAAATATGTAGTGATCATGGTTATTGGTAATAAAAAACTGGAAAACCAGGTTACATAATTTGTGTTGTTTGAATTGTAACTAAAAAAATAAACAAAGAAAAACCAAACAGCAACCCAAAACAAAAAATGGAAGAGTATAAATTTTGAGTTATTGATTTGGCTTAAATTCATCATTGCAAGATGCGCAAATTATTTTAAAGATTATTTTTTTATAGATGAAATACTAATTTATGGCTCATTTTTGCAATTTAAGAAATGGCAATTACCTTTTATTGGTTAAATTTGTTATCTATCGGAGTTTTTTATTCAACCATCGCAAATAAATTAAATAGGCTTTACAT
>DAOUQH010000132.1 GCA_030625645.1 Flavobacteriia bacterium
GGTAAAAAAATGGTTGAAAAAGTTATAAATTTATTTGAAAGCATTAAAATGCGAAATGTTTTTATGGATTCTGCCGAGCAGCATGACAAACATATTGCTTACGTTTCACATTTATCTCATGTAAGTTCATTTATGTTGGGGAAAACAGTTTTAGAAATTGAAAACGATGAAAAAAAGATTTTCAATATGGCAGGAAGTGGTTTTGCTTCAACTGTGAGATTAGCAAAAAGTAACCCTGAAACCTGGACACCAATATTTTTAAAAAATAAAGAAAATATATTAAAAGCATTAGAAGAATATATTAAAAACTTAACTGAATTTAAAGAAATCTTAAATAAAGAATCAGCCGAAGACATTTATGCAATTATGCAAAATACAAATAAAATTAAAGAAATACTCAACGGTATAAAAAACTAAAAAAATGGAAAATGTAAATTTTAAAAAATGGTTAAACGACATGCAATTAGACCATCCATTGGTAATTGCTGGTCCGTGTAGTGCAGAAACTGAAGAACAGGTTTTGGAAATTGCACACGAATTAAAAAATACAGATGCTACAGTTTATAGAGCCGGTGTTTGGAAACCAAGAACTCGTCCTGGTACTTTTGAAGGAAGTGGTGTAAAAGCATTGCCTTGGCTGCAAAAAGTAAAAGAACAAACCGGAATGTTAACTGCAGTTGAAATTGCCAATGCAGAGCATGCAAAATTAGCTTTAGAGTTTGATATTGATATTTTATGGATTGGAGCACGAACAACTGTAAATCCATTTGCAGTTCAAGAAATTGCCGAAGCAATTCAAAATACAGATAAAATTGTTTTAGTAAAAAACCCTATTAATCCAGATCTTGCATTATGGATGGGAGCCATTGAGCGTTTTTACAAAATGGGTGTTACAAATTTAGGTGCAATACACCGTGGTTTTTCTTCATTTAGAAAATCTAAATATCGAAATATACCAAGTTGGCAAATTGCTATTGATTTAAAAGCAAAATTCCCAAACTTACCAATTATCAATGATCCTTCACATATTACCGGTAATAGAGACTTAATTTTTGATGTTTCACAAACTGCCTTAGATTTGAAAATGGAAGGTTTAATGATTGAAACACATTGTAATCCTGATGAAGCTTGGAGTGATGCTAGTCAACAAATAAAACCAGCTCGTTTAATTGAGATAATGAATGAGCTGAAAGTAAGGAAACCTCGTTTTGAAAAAGAAGAATCTGTATCAAAATTAAATGCTTTACGTAAAGAAATCAATGAAAAAGACGATCAATTATTAGAAACTTTAGCCGAAAGAATGCAAATTGTTGAAAATATTGGTAAAGCCAAGAAAGAAGGAAATGTAGCCGTTTTACAAAATACACGCTGGCAAGAAATCTTAAGTAAAGTGATTGAAAAAGGTGAAGAACAAGGAATGACTAAAATTTTTATTGAAAAGATATTTAAAGCAATTCACCAAGAATCCATTGCTCATCAGGAGAAAATTATTAAAAGCTAGGTTAAACATCATCTAATTATTTACTATGTTAACTTATATTATTAACTTTGTTCAAAACATTTTTACCACTTATATAGATTAAATTATGACTGATAAATATATTTTTTGCATGAAATGGGGTACTTTATATGGTTCTGAATATGTAAATAGGCTCTACTCCATGGTTAGTAAAAATTTAACTTACGATTTTAAAATGGTTTGTTTTACAGATGATGAAAAAGGAATTATTGATGAAGTTCAATGTTTTCCTATTCCAGAAATGGATTTACCATCTAACCTTCCCGAACGAATGTGGAAAAAATTAACAACCTTGAAATCTGACTTATATGGTTTAGAAGGTCGTGCTTTATTTTTAGATTTAGATATTGTAATTGTTGATAACATAGACTGCTTTTTTGAAGTTGATGGTGAATTTAGAATAATTAAAGACCATAGTTGGAGAACGTGGAGGATTACTGGAAATTCTTCCGTTTATAGATTTGATATTGGAAAACATGGGTATGTATTTGATGAATTTATTGCCAATTTTGATGAAATTCAGAAGCTTCATCGAAATGAGCAAGAATATTTAACTCAGGCTATTTATGATAAAGGGAAACTAAAATATTGGGACAAAGAATGGTGCCCAAGTTTTAAATACGATTGTGTTTCTCGTTTCCCTTTAGCTTTTTGGAAAAAACCTATCATCCCTAAAGGTTCAAAAATTATAATTTTTCATGGCGAAATAAATCCGCATAAAGCAATAGAAGGCGGAAGAGGAAAGTGGTATAGGTATGTTAGATCTGCACCTTGGGTTGCAGATTACTGGAAATAATTGATGTCTTGAAAATTGTAGTTGCAAAGTCTTATAAAAAAAATCAGATTATTGATTTATTATCTTCTTATGATAAGAATGGTAAATTTTTTTGGAATAAAAGAAATACCATAAAAATATTTAAAGTTGCTAAAGAAGAATGGAATGTAAAGTCTTTTAAGATTCCAAATTTTATTAATCAATTTGCATATAAATATATTAGAAAATCTAAAGCCCAACGATCGTTTGAGCATGCACAACAATTACTTATTAGAGGTATAAATACTCCAAAACCTATAGCTTTTGTTGAAAATTATACCTTATTAGGTTTGGGGAAAAGCTTTTATATATCAGAAAATTTACGTTATGATTTTACTTTTAAAGAACTATTTGATGAAAATTTTCCTAATAGAAAACATATTTTAAATCAATTTACAAAATTCACATTTGAATTACATGAAAAAGGTATTCACCATTTTGATCATTCAATGGGAAATACCTTAATTGTTGCAAAAGAAAAAAATCAATATGCTTTTTATTTAATTGATTTAAACAGAATGGTATTTGAAGATATGGATTATGATATGAGAATTAAAAATTTTGATCGCCTTTCATTAAGCTCTGAGATGATTGAAATTATTAGTAAAAAATATGCAGAATTAGTAAATAAAGATGTATCTCAGGTTAATAAATATATGACAGAAGTTTGTAAAACCTTTTCTACCAATAGAAATCGAAATAAAGAACTTAAGAAAAAAATTGGTCTATAATTTTAATTTGGAAACTTATGTGGTATTTGAAAATGGTTATATTCCTAAATCTGATCAAATAATATATTAAAGTAAAGAGGCTAACAATTGTAACTCAGCCCATCGTGAGTTTGATCGTTATATTATTCTTAATAATAAAAGCTTAACTTAGTGACTGCCACCTTGTTAAGCTTTTATTAAGTGCGGGCGAAAGGTTTAAAACCTACTTTTCTGAATTTATCTAAATATTATCACTATATCCTATAAAATAAGGGTCACAAGCATTTTTTATAAATTCTGAAAACAGATTTAATTAAGTAATATCTGAATAAATAAACATATTGTGGGGTGAAATGGGGGGATTGTTTTATCTTTGTAAATATGGCAACTCTCAACTACAGAATAAAAGGGACTTCGGTTCAACCAACTATAATATTAAGATTTAAACAAGGTCGTGAATTTGATTACGAACTTTCCACTGGTATAAAAGTACAAAGAAAACACTGGAGTCCAGCAAAACAAAAAGTAAAAATAATGACTGGTTCTTATGACTATGCTGACCATGTTAATATTCAACTAAGCAAACTCAAAACATCCATTCTGGAGAATTACTATAAAGATCTTTCTAATGGCATATCAATCGGTCAAACTTGGTTAAGGAATAATATTGATTCCTTTTTTAATAAATCAACAAAGAAGGAAGGCAACTCCAGTGTTTTTCTGATACCTTTTATTGATCAATACATAAAAGACAATGAAAATAGAATTAATAAGATAACCGGAAAACCATTAAGCAGAAGGACAATTCAAACTTATGAAACCTGTAAGGTAAAACTTATTGATTTTGAGAAACAACAAAACTCAAAAATAAAATTGGCGAATATTAACCTTGATTTTCATACCAAATTTCAAGATTTTCTTACTAAAAAACATTTATTAAATCCGAATTCCATTGGAGGATATTTTGATAATATAAAACTCTTTTGTCGTAATGCTGATTTGAAAGGTTTAAAAGTTCATCCAGAATATAAGAGTAAAGAATTTCACTCTCCTTTTAACAAAACTGCAGATATCTATCTTAATCTTCTTGAAATTGATATCATCAATAATCATGATTTTTCTAATTCTGAAAGATTAGAAAATGCAAGAGATTGGTTAATAATTGGCGTTTGGACAGGATTGAGAGTCTCTGACCTTTTAAGACTTAATCCTGGTTTTATCAAAGACGAAATGATTAGTATTACTGCGATCAAAACCGGTATCAATGTGATCATTCCTTTGCACCCAATGGTGAAAAAGGTTTTAAACAAAAGAGGTGGTGAATTCCCAAGAAGGATCTCTGATCAGAAGTTTAATAAATATATAAAAGAAGTTTGTGAAGCTGTGGGATTAACAGATACCATAAATGGTTTTAAATTTATAGCTGTTAAGAATGGAAAGAAAGAAGTTTTTAGAAAACAATTTGGAACTTATAAAAAACATGAATTGGTATCCTCCCATATCTGTAGAAGATCTTTTGCGACAAATCATTATGGGAAGATTGATACTTTAACAATCATGAAGATTACCGGACATAAAACAGAAAAGCAATTTTTAGATTATATTAAAAGAACTCCTACTCAATATGCAGAACAACTAAAAGAATTCTGGGAATCATCGTAAGTATTTCTAATTAAATAATCAGAGAATTTACCTTCTCTTTTTCCAACCCCATATACTCACAAAATTCATCAATAGTTACCAATTGATGTTTTTGTTTTTTGAGTTTATCTTTAATGTTCTTGATGATCTTCCTCCCATAACGTTCACTTTTCCCGGTGATAAGCTGAACATCCTGGGGGTAAATGCAAATTCTTTTTTTTATCATTATTAAAAATAGTTTTTAAGGCTAATTACCCGATTAATTTCTTTTACTCATTTCATACACTATCCATGCCTTATCCATACACTATCTATGGAGTATCTTTTTGTTATAAATATAGTAATATCTTCTTTGGATTATTTGCTTTTTGATGGCTTTGTTGGCATATAAAACCTTATGCGGAACCGTATATTTCCTAATATAACTAATTGAAATTACATTTGTTATCAAAGGAATTATGAATATAAAATTTGATAAGAAATGGCAAGGCAAAATGGAATTTTAAAGATAACTGGCAAGTTGGATGA
>DAOUQH010000124.1 GCA_030625645.1 Flavobacteriia bacterium
ATTATTGAATTTATATCTGGTAACTCCTCTAATGGTAGCTGTTTTTAAATCAGGAAGAATTAAAAACTGAATACCGTCAGGTAAGCTTAAATTTTCAGAGTCATTTAAATCTGATAAATAGAAACCTTTAACCTTGTAATATTCAAAAGTTTGTATCCAATTTTTTAAATACAAGTCGGTTTGAATTTTAAAAACTTTAGTTTTACCTTTTAGATCTTCATTATTATTTGATAAAAATTGAGGAGTATATCCTATACTAAACGAAATAAACCTATAATGAACTGACAATTCCGTTCTAAGGTCAATGTTAGGCTCAATGCGATAACTAAGGTTTTCACCTTTAAATTCAAATGATTCAATATCATTATCAATATCTAATTTTAAACTTAATTTATTGTCCATTTTTTCAATAAAATTGGAATTAGAAAACGAAATATTTTCTTGAGAAAGAACAAGTAATGGTAAACTAAAAAGTAATATGAAGATAGGTTTTATCATTAAAAAGTTTGGTTCAAATATTAGAAAAGATTTTTTAGATAATATTAACTAAAACATACTCAAAATATAATTTATTAATATTTTTATCATTTATTTAGTTTTTATTTTGCAGAAATACAAAAGTAGAATTTTTATTTAATACATTTATTATACTATTTTTAAAAATGAAAAGAAACATATTATTATTTGTATTAGTTTTTCTTATTTATTCTTCTAAAACGTTTAGTCAAAAAAAAGAATTTTATGTAAAATTTATTAATGAGGATATTAAAATTGATGGTTATTTTAATGAAAATGTTTGGTATGATGTTTTACCGGCTAAAGATTTTTGGCAACATTTTCCAACTGATTCTGTGCTAAGTGAAACGAAGACAGAAATACACATGCTTTATGACAATAAATATTTATATGTAGGGATTAAAGTTTTTTCTGATAGTGATGATTACGTGGTTCCTTCCTTAAGAAGAGATTTTAGAGGTAGGGGCAATGACAATATCAGTCTGATGTTTGACACTTTTAATGATGGGTCAAATGCTTTTCTTATTGGAACAAACCCTTATGGAGTAGAACGTGAGGCATTAATTTCGGGAGGAGGTTCAGGTACTGGTGGCTTTACTACTAGCTGGGATACAAAATGGGAAAGTGAAACAAAGATTTTTGATAACTTCTATATTTCGGAAATGAAAATCCCATTTTCTGCATTTAAATTTAAAGAGGGAGAAACTAAATGGCGTTTTAATAGTTATAGATTTGATACTCAAAAGAATGAATGGAGTACATGGATGCATATTCCTCAAAATCAAGTGATTTTTAATTTAGCCTTTATGGGGGATATGATTTTTGAAAAACCATTAGGTAAATCAAAAATACCAATAGCTATAATACCTTATACAAAGGCTGTTTTTTCAAAAGATTTTGATATTAATATAACAGATAATAAGCTTGCATTTGGTGGTGATGTAAAAATTCCGATTGGTAACAGTATGAATTTAGATCTAACGATAAATCCAGATTTTTCTCAAGTTGAAGTGGATGAACAAGTTGTAAATTTAACACGTTTCGAAATATTTTTACCAGAAAAACGTCAGTTTTTTATTGATAATAGTGACTTGTTTGCCAATTTCGGAAATAGTAGAGAGGCTAATCCGTTTTTTTCTAGAAGAATTGGAATTGCAACAGATTTGGATGAAAATACTATAGAGAATCAATTACTTGCGGGACTACGTTTGAGTGGAAAAATAAATAATAACCTTAGACTTGGTATTCTAAATGTACAAACTGCCGAAGATACTGAAAATGAGATTCCCAGTAATAATAATACGGTTATTGCCGTTCAGCAGAAATTGTTTAGCAGATCAAATGTGGGATTTCTTTTTGTAAACAGACAAGTCACAAAAGACCGTGAATTTATTTTGGATTCAGAAAAATACAATAGAGTGCTTGGTTTTGATTTTAATTTGGCTTCGGAAAATAATACATGGTTGGGGAAATATTATTTGCATAAATCATTTACACCTGAATCTGGTAATAAAGACTTTTCTTCTGGTGCTTTTTTAGAATACAATTCAAGAAGAATAAAGGCTAAATTTGGAGGGACTTATGTTGGTGATGACTTTCAATCTGATCTTGGATTTGTAAGACGTTCTGATGTTTTTAAAATCGATCCAAGATTAGAAATTTTATTCTATCCTAACAGCAAAAAGATTAACAGTTATAGCTTTGCTTTAAGATCTTCAACATTATGGAAGCCTGAATATGATTTTATGAATTCAGATTATGAAATAGATTTGGAATGGAATGTGAAATTTCAAAATCAGTCTAGCTTTGAAATTGCGCTAAATAATAGATATACATTCCTTTTTGATGATTTTGATCCTACCGATACTGATGGAGGAGTACCATTACCTAGTGATACAGGTTATAATTATTCAAGAGTCGACTTTTCGTATAATTCAGATTTGAGAAAACAGTTTTCTTTTTCGGCTAGAGTTGATGCAGGTCAATTTTTTAATGGACATAAATATTCGTTTACCAGTGATGTTCGTTTAAGAGTTCAACCATATTTTTCAGCCTCTATCCGTACAAATTATAATTATATAGAATTACCCCAACCACACTCAAGTGCTTCAATTTGGTTGATTGGCCCAAAGTTTGAGTTTACATTTACCAAAAAGTTATATTGGTCAACATTTGTACAATATAGCAGTCAATTAGAAAATTTCAGTATAAATTCCAGGTTGCAATGGCGTTTTAAACCTTTGTCAGATTTATTTATTGTTTATAATGATAACTATAGAACTACTGTTTTTTCCCCAAGAAGTAGAGCCTTTATAGTCAAATTTACTTATTGGATTAATATTTAATTTAAAGATAAAAAGGATAGGATAATTAAAATTATTGTTTCTATTTTTTGTTTATAATTTTAAATTAAAAATGGTTTAATTTTATACCTTTGAGAACATTCAATTTTAAGATATGAAAGATTTAAAAACATTATTTATTCTAATATTAATTTTAACTGTAAAAATTGGTTTTACTCAAACCAAGTCGCCTTCAGAATTTTTAGGATATGAACTGGGAGAAAGATTTACAAGACACTTTCAGGTTATAAATTATTTTAATCATGTTACTGATAATAATAGTAATATAAAATTTATAAAATATGGAGAGACTTATGAGAATAAACCTTTGCATTTGGCAATTATCACGTCACCAAAAAACTTTTCAAAACTTGAAGAAATTAGAATTAATCATTTAAAATCAGCAAGATTATTAGATGGTAGTTTTACGGATGATGGTATAGCAATTGTGTGGCTAAGTTATAATGTACATGGTAATGAGGCTGTTAGTACAGAAGTTTCAATGAAAATGATTTATGAATTGGTAAATTCTGATAATCAAAGCACTAAAAAATGGTTAGAAAACACAATAGTTATCATTGACCCCTGTATTAACCCAGATGGTAGAGGACGCTATGTTAATTGGTATTATCAAAAAGGAAATTTCCCTTATAACACAAACCCTGATGTTGTTGAACACCACGAATCTTGGCCAGGTGGTAGATCAAATCATTATCTTTTTGACTTAAATAGAGACTGGGCTTGGGCAACTCAAATAGAAACGCAAAGTAGATTAAATGTTTATAATAAGTGGTTACCTAATGTACATGTAGATTTTCACGAACAAGGTGTAAATCAGCCTTATTATTTTGCACCAGCTGCAGAGCCATATCATGAAGTTATCTCAAATTTTCAGAGAGAATTCCAAGTGACTATTGGTAAAAATCACGCAAAATATTTTGATAAAAATGGATGGCTATATTTTACCAAAGAAAGATTTGACCTATTATATCCAAGTTATGGAGATACATACCCAATGTATAGTGGAGCTATAGGTATGACCTATGAGCAAGGTGGTAGTGGTAGAGGAGGACTGGGTGTTATCAATGATGAAGGAGATAAATTATCTTTAAAAGATAGAATTGCACATCATTTTACAACTAGTTTATCAACAATTGAAATTTCTTCGTTAAATGCAGAAAAATTATCAAGTGAGTTTCAAAAATATTATAAAAATGCATTTGAAAAACCTAAAGGGCAGTACAAAGCATATGTTGTTAAGAATGATAGTGGGCAGGATAAGATTAATAGTTTGATCAAGCTTTTGGATAGACATAAAATTGAGTATGGCTCCGTAAATTCAAATGTTACAATTAAAGGGTTGAATTATAAGAGCAATAAAACAGAAAAATTTAGTATAAATTCTAACGATTTGATTATTAGTTCTTATCAACCTAAGTCAAACTTGGTAAAAGCTTTATTTGAGCCACAAACAAAATTAAAAGATTCATTAACCTATGATATTACAGCTTGGGCATTACCATATGCAAGAGGATTAAATGCTTATGCTACAACTTCAAAATTGTCAGTTAAACCTTTTCAAATAAAAGATAGTTTAGGAGCAGTAAATGGTGTTGAAAAGCCTTATGCCTATCTTACTAAATGGAATAGTATTGAAGACGTTTCTTTTTTATCGTATTTATTGCAAAAAAATGTAAAAGTTAGATTTACAAAAAAACCATTTACAATTGAAAATAAAAATTTTGCTTCAGGTTCATTAGTTATTACCCGAACAGGAAATCAAAAAAACAAAGATTTTGATAAAATTGTTAAAAACGCTTCAAAAAAGTTTAATCGAAATATTTTTGCTGTTAGCTCAGGACTTGTGAGCAGTGGTAATGATTTTGGTTCAAGCAATGTTACTTATTTAAAAAAACCTAAAATTGCTGTCCTTTCAGGAGATGGGACTTCATCTTTGAGTTTTGGTGCAATATGGCATTTTTTCGAACAACAAATTCACTATCAAATAAATGTGATAGATAATGATTATTTTAATAGAATTGATTTACATGATTATAATGTACTAATTTTTCCAAATGGATATTATAATAAAATTCTTACCAAATCAAAATTAACCAAATTAAAAAGTTGGATTCAAAAAGGAGGTAAATTAATTGTTATAAGCTCCGCGATTTCTGCTTTCGCAGAAAGTGAAGATTTTGCCATTTCTACTTATCAAGATGATAAGGAAAAAGAAGCAATTAAAAAGGAAAAAGACTCTATTAAAAAACAAGCAATATTAGACCCTTTTAGTGATTTAGAAAGAAATTACATTTCTAATTTAATTACTGGAAGTATATTTAAAGCAACTTTAGATAATACAAATCCACTTGGTTTTGGTTACCCTGATTATTATTACACTTTAAAAATTAACAGTAAAAGATATGCATATTTAAAAAATGGATATAATGTAAGTGTAATTAAAAATAAATCAAATTTGGTAAGTGGTTTTGCTGGTAAAAATGCGATAAAAGCTATTGATGAATCTTTAGTTTACGGTGTGGAAAGAAAAGGGAAAGGAACAATTGTATATTTAGTTGACGATCCATTGTTTAGAAGTTTTTGGGAAAACGGAAAACTTCTTTTTAGTAATGCTGTTTTTATGGTTGGACATTAATTAATACTATTTTAATTTAGAATTATTTAATTCTTTTATAGGAGGTTTGGATTTAGAAGCTGATTTTTTAAAGGTTGAAGAAAAAGAATCACTTCCAATAAGAGCTGTTTTATTGCCCATTTTTCATAGTATTCGAGCTTTAACGGATTATATTGAAAATAATGGATATTACAAGTAACATACAAAACACAAAATTTAGATCGCTGTTTTAGGTTATTTCAATTTACACAATTAGCTTTAGATAAGCAAGATGACATGAAAAAAAGTTTCTTAAATAAAATTAGTTAATTTTATTTAGCCTGAGAAGCTCCGTGTTTATCTCTGTGTATCTCCGTGTAACAGCTAATTGAAAATTTCTATGCTTACAATGCCTAAACGATATATCTCAATAAAAAGATACACTAATTCATAATAATTATCTGTTTGATTTAATTAATTTTTATATTAGCCAATTAATTGAAATAATGACTTCAAATATGGGAAATCAACCAATCTTTACAAACGATACTATTGTTTTTGGATTACTAATGTTAGCATTAGGTTTTATTTTTTATACCTCATCAATTAAAAAGGGGTTTTGGCAAAAATTTTACAGTATTGTTCCTGCATTATTTATGGCATATATGGTACCTGCACTATTTACTACAATGGGTTTGATTGCTCCAGATTGGGAAACTATATCAGAAACAGGTGAAGTTGTTGAGCATTCTTCCAGTCTATATTTTATGTCGAGCCGATATTTATTGCCAGCAGCACTAGTACTAATGACCTTAAGTATTGATATAAAAGCTGTTTTTAATTTAGGATGGAAAGCATTAGCAATGTTCTTTACAGGAACCGTTGGG
>DAOUQH010000008.1 GCA_030625645.1 Flavobacteriia bacterium
CCAATATCAATTTTTTCAATAATATCTTGTTCGCTTGCATCACTTGCAACAGTTTTTTCAAAAGGATAAAGATCAACTATTACAATATCAATTTCAGGAATTTCGTATTCGTTTAATTGTGCTATATCTCCTTCATTATCTCTTCTACTTAAGATTCCACCAAACACTTTTGGATGTAAAGTTTTTACTCTTCCTCCAAGTATTGAAGGATAAGAAGTTAGGTCTTCAACCGGAATGACATTAATTCCTAGATCGGTAATAAATTTTTCAGTTCCTCCTGTTGAGTAAATACTGACACCTAAATCATCTAATTTTTTCACAATTGGTTCTAAGCGATCTTTATGAAATACCGAAATTAATGCTGATTTTACTTTCTTTGTTGTGTTCATGGTTTTACTTTGAATTTTTTGCAAAATTACTAAAATGCATTAGTTTGACAACTCAAAAGATGACAAAAAAAGTTAATTTTAGATTAAATTTTTAGTATGAATTGTAAATGGAATTATTTAAAAATATAAAGAGCTTACTTGATCACAAACAAATACCAATAATTCTTCATCAGTTTTCGAAAAAGGATTCAATTGATGAGAATCAATATCAATCTGCCCAATATTTTTTCCATCTTTAAAGATTGGAATAACAATTTCTGATTTCACATCGATTCCACAAGAAATATAGTTATCCTGCTCACTAACATCTTGAACAATATATTTCTTGTTACTAAGAGCTACTTGACCACAAATTCCTTTACCAAATGGTATAATGGTATGTTCTGTTGGTTTTCCCGAAAATTGAGCAAGTTTTAATTCTTCCTTTTCACCATTTTTAAAATAAAAACCTACCCAATCATAATAAGATATTTCAGTTCTTAAAATATTACAGATTTCTTTTAAATTATCCTCTTTATTAGCGTTGTTGTCAATAATGCGAATAATTTCATCTTTTAATTTGCTAAATTTCATTTCTTTATGCTAAATTTGATTTTTGACAAAATTAATTAAAAAAATAATCGTGTGAAAAAAAATAAAACTATCATAATTTTTTTGATAAAATTTTTTGTAACCTATTTTTTTCTTTCTGGTTTGTATTCGCTTTATTTACACGAAACTCAGGAAAAAGTTGGAGTTTTCTCATGTGCACCAATCACAAAACAAGTTGCTGAACATACTAAAGTTTTGTCAGAGCTATTAGGTTTAGATAGTCATGTAGAGCAAAGTGATGATGAACTTTCGATGAAATTTTTTATTAATAATCAGCATGTTTCAAATGTTGTTGAAGGCTGTAGCTCTATAAGTGTAATTATTTTGTTCTTATCATTTATTATTGCCTTTTCAGGAGGTTTTAAAGAAACATTCTTTTTCGCAATATTTGGAATTATTACTATTTATCTGGTCAATCTATTTCGAATATTCTTATTGGGCTATTGGTATTTGAAAAATCCTTATTCAAGTGAAGTTTTTCACGATTATGTTTTTCCTGCTATAATCTATGGTTATGTATTTTTACTTTGGATTGTTTGGGTTAAGCATTTTTCAAATCATAATCAATTAAAAAATGTCAAAAGCAGTTAAAATCATACTTATATTATTTTTATTCTTCTTATTAATTTTAGTGAGATTTTTTGCCGATCATTATTTGTACGATCCACTTATCAAATATTTTAATTATGATTTTTTAAGTGAATCTATTCCAGTAATTCATGGAAGAAAATTATTGTTCAGTATGTTTTTAAGATATAGTATCAATACAATAATTTCATTGCTCATTATTTGGGTAGCCTTTGAAAATAAAAATCACTTAAGATTCTCGGTTAAATTCTATATAATAGCATTTCTATTTCTAACATTTGCTTTTTTTGTTATTTTAAAAGGAGAACTCAAACAAGGGTATTTATTAGCATTTTATATTCGCCGATTTATTATTCATCCACTTTTTGTATTAATACTACTGCCTGCAATTTATTATAAGAGTAAAGTTGATAAATGATTTTAACATTTTTTTAAATTTAAAGTATTGTTTTATTGTTACATTTGTTACGATGGTACAATTTATACATAAAATAATCGCCTTTATTCTAGCCTTGATTGTTATTTTTTCAAGTTTATCTTTTACTGTTGAAAAACATGTTTGTGGAGGAGAAATTGTAGATGTATCTTATATTGGTAATGCTGAAAGTTGCGGTATGGAAAACGAAAATGATTGTGATAATAATGATTTTTCTCACAAGAATTTTTCTAAAAAATCGTGTTGTGATGACATATCAGAGTATATTCAAGGAAATAATATTGAGCAACCTGCCGTTAAAAACTTAGAACTTGATAAAGTTCAATTTATTTTAGCTTTTACCTTTTCTTATATTTCTAGTTTTGGTGATAATATTAAATTCATAAATTTTAAAGACTATTATCCACCTCTGTTTAACAGAGATATACAGGTCTTTTACCAAACTTTCCTTATTTGATTTAGTGAAAAAGAGTGACTTGATAGTCGCTTAGCTCGTTATGTCGAGCGAAATGTAATATAGCAGAGATATTCTTTTATTTAATAGGTATTTCTCCACTACGCTATAATCTATTTCATTATAAAAAAGCCAGTTGAAATAACTGCTTTTGTTTCAATAAATCATTTTAAGTATAAAAAAATGCTAAATAAAATTATACGTTATTTTCTTGAAAAAAAGGTTATAACATTCACATTGTTAATCGCTTTTATATTTGCAGGAATTGTTACAGCACCATTTAATTGGAAAACTTCATTTATTGAAAGAAATCCTGTGCCTGTAGATGCAATTCCTGATATTGGTGAAAATCAGCAAATAGTTTTTACAGAATGGCAAGGGCGGTCACCTCAAGATATTGATAATCAAATAACTTACCCACTTACAACTTCCTTACTTGGTATTCCCGGTGTAAAAACGATTCGTTCTAACTCAATATTTGGAGTTTCAAGTATCTATATCATTTTTGAGGATAATATTGATTTTTACTGGAGTAGAACCCGAATATTAGAAAAATTGAATTCACTTTCACCTGGTATTTTACCTGTGGGTGTCAAACCTACATTGGGACCTGATGCTACTGCTTTAGGACAAGTTTATTGGTATACTTTAGAAGGAAGAGATTCAAAAACTGGAAAGCCAACTGGAGGTTGGGATCCGCAAGAATTGCGTTCAATTCAGGATTTTTATATAAGATATTATTTAACCGCTACAAAAGGTGTTTCTGAAGTTGCCTCTATCGGTGGTTTTGTTAAAGAATATCAGATTGATATTGATCCGGATGCTATGAAAGCACATGGAGTTGATATAAAAAAAATCAGAAATGCAGTTAAAAATAGCAATCTTGATATAGGTGCACAAACAATTGAATTTAACAGAACCGAATATCTGGTTAGAGGACTGGGATATATTAAAAACATAAAGGATCTAGAAGAAAGTGTTATCACTGTTAATGGCACAACGCCAATTAGATTAAAAGATGTAGCCAAAATTCAATTAGGTCCGGCAACTCGTAGAGGTGGTTTAGATAAAAGTGGAGTTGAGGCAGTTGGAGGAGTTGTGGTTGCTCGTTATGGTGCAAATCCATTTGAAACTATTCAAAATTTAAAAGAAAAAATCAAAGAAGTAGCGCAAGGATTACCAAGTAAAACCTTGGCGGATGGTACTATTTCAAAAGTTACCATCATTCCTTTTTACGATCGATCTAACTTAATCCAAGAAACTTTAGGCACTCTAGAATCGGCACTTTCTCACGAGATTTTAATTAGTATTTTGGTTGTAATCGTATTAGTTTTAAATATAAGAGCATCTATCTTGATTTCAAGTTTATTGCCAATAGGAGTTTTAATGACTTTTATTTTGATGAAATTCTTTAAAATTGATGCCAATATTGTTGCCCTTTCTGGGATTGCGATAGCAATTGGAGTAATGGTAGATGTTGGTATCATTTTTACCGAAAATATTATCCGTCATCTTGAAATGCCTGAAAATATTTTGGCAAAAGGCAAAAAATTAGTCCATGTAATTTATACAGCAATAACCGAAGTAGCATCGGCAGTTATTACAGCTTTAGCAACAACAATTGTAAGTTTTTTACCAATTTTTGCCATGCAAGCTTCTGAAGGAAAATTATTTAAACCCTTAGCTTTTACCAAAACATTTGCTTTGATTTCAGCATTATTCATAGGAATCCTATTTATTCCGGCAATAGCTCATTTATTATTTTCAATTAGAATAAAGAAAAAGAGGGTTTCTAATATATTTAATACTCTTATAATTGGTGTAGGTTTATTTTTTTTAATTGTTTATGGAAACGTAATTTCAATTGCATTAATTGCATTTGGATTGAACAATCTTCTTTCTATAGCTAAAGAAATAAATATTGGAAAATTAGAGTTTCTATATTCTGATAAAATTGCAACCTACATAAATATCATTATTACAATTATGGTAGCTGTGTATTTTCTAACAATAGAATGGATGCCACTTAGCACATCAAATTCAACTTTTATAAACTTTATTTTTATAATAGTTTTAGTGGGCGTTATCTTAGGATTTTTAATGACAATAGTTCATTATTATACACAAATTCTCAGCTGGTGTTTAGATAATAAAGTTAAGTTTTTGATTTTACCAGTTATTTCCATTTTCATGGGAATAATAATCTGGTTTGGTTTTTCAACACTCTTTAGTTTTATGCCAAGTTTTTCAAAAAATAATATTGTTTGGAAGAAAGTAACTGAAACCTTCCCTGGGATTGGTAACGAATTTATGCCTGCTTTAGATGAAGGTTCATTCCTCTTGATGCCAACAACAATGCCTCATTCCGGAATAACCGAAAATACAGAAATCATTGCTAGGATTGATAAAAATTTAAACTCTATCCCAGAAGTAGCTTCTGCTGTTGGAAAATGGGGGCGAGTAAATTCAGCTTTAGACCCAGCACCAACTTCTATGTTTGAAAATACAATCAATTATATCCCTGAATTTATTTTGGATGAAGATGGTCGCCGAATAAGATTTAAAGTTAATCAAAAAGGAGCTTTTATTTTAAAAAATAATTCAACTTATAAATATGGAGAAGATGTTTTTAAGAAGATTTTGATTAAAGAGTTGATTATAGATGAGGGTGGTCAATATTTTAGACAGTGGAGAAAACATATTAAAAATTCTGATGATATCTGGAAAGAAATTTTAAAACACTCAAAGTTTCCAGGATTAACTTCAGCACCCAAATTACAACCTATTCAAACTCGCTTAATCATGTTGTCAACAGGTATGCGGGCACCAATGGGAATTAAAGTTTTTGGACCAACTTTAGAAGCCATCGAAAAAACAGGTTTTGAATTGGAAAAACTTTTGAAAGAAGTGCCAAGTATAGATGCTTCAACTGTTTTTGCCGATAGAGTTGTGGGGAAACCTTATTTAGAAATCGAGCTAGACCGCCAAGCAATGTCACGTTACGGAATTACAGTAAGCGATTTGCAAGATCAATTAGCAATTGTAATTGGAGGTAAAAAATTAAGTACAACGGTAGAGGGAAGAGAACGCTATTCAGTGCGAGTTCGATATGCTCGAGAACTAAGGGATAACCCAGAT
Organism: Flavobacteriia bacterium; assembly: GCA_030625645.1. Taxonomy (GTDB): domain Bacteria; phylum Bacteroidota; class Bacteroidia; order Flavobacteriales; family Flavobacteriaceae; genus Namhaeicola. The sequence continues at coordinate 5,597 of DAOUQH010000008.1, forward strand.
GATCTAAATAAAATTTTAATTTTAACCCCTTTAGGTAAACAAATTTTGTTAAGTGAATTGACAACAATAAATTATGTAAAAGGCCCGCAGATGATAAGAAGTGAAAATACATTTTTAACTTCTTATGTAATTTTTGATATGAAAGAAGGCTTTGCAGAAACAAATGTTGTTAAAGAAGCTCAAAATTTTATTCAAACCAAATTAGAAAACGGAGAATTCGCTTTACCAGATGGAGTTACTTTTCAGTTTACTGGAAACTATGAAAATCAGCTAAGGGCATCAAAAAGGTTAAAGATTGTTGTTCCAATTGCTCTACTTATAATTTTCCTGATTTTGTATTTACAATTTAAAAAAATTGCACCATCATTAATGATTTTTACTGGCATTTTTGTTGCCTTTTCAGGCGGATTTATTATGCTTTGGTTATTTGATCAAAATTGGTTTTTGAATTTTAATTTGGCAGATGTTTCTATGAGAGATTTATTTCAGATTCATCCCATTAATTTAAGTGTTGCTGTTTGGGTTGGATTTATTGCTCTTTTCGGAATCGCAACCGATGATGGAGTGATTATGGGAACTTATTTAAAGCAAGTTTTTGAAAAAGAAAAACCAAAAACAGTAGAAGATATTCGTAAATATGTTTTGTATTCAGGTAACAAAAGGGTTCGACCTGCAGTAATGACTACAGCAACAACAATTATAGCATTAATTCCAGTGCTAACTGCAACAGGAAAAGGTTCAGATATAATGATTCCAATGGCAATTCCAATTTTTGGAGGGATGCTTTTACAAGTTATGACCATGTTTGTTGTACCGGTTTTATACAGTATTTGGGAAGAAATAAAAATAAAATAATAATCGTGAGATTAAAAAATAAATGTTATAAAAATGAAAAATAAAATAATATTTCTTAATATATTTTTGATGATTTCCTTATCGGGAATTGCTCAAGAATCATTAAATACATATTTAAAAACAGCAGCTAATAATAATCCTGGATTAAAATCAAAATTTAGTGTTTATATGGCAGCAATGGAAAAAGTTTCGCAAGTAGGTGCCTTACCAGATCCGAAATTTACTTTTGGATATTTTATCGAGCCGATAGAAACTAAGGTTGGACCTCAGAAAGCAACTTTTAGTTTAAAACAAGCCTTTCCTTGGTTTGGTTTGTTAGATGCAAAAGGTAACGTAGCTACTGATTTGGCAAATGCTAAATATGAGGTTTTTGAAAACAGTAAATCTAACTTGTATTTTGAGGTAAAAACAGTTTTTTATAACTACTATTTTATGGAAAAAGCAATTGGAATTACTAAAGATAATATGGTGATTTTACAAATTTTCAAGAATCTTTCTTTGGTTAAGATAGAAACAGGAAGCGCTTCTATTATTGATGAGCTAAGAGTTGAATTAGAAATTAATGACCTAGAAAATCAATTGGCTTTTTTAATAGATTCCAAAAACACATTACAAGTAAAGTTTAATAATTTATTAAATCAGAAGACAAACGAGATAATCAAAATCCCGGATACTTTAGAACAAAAAGAAATAACTTTTGATAAGACAATATTGCTAGATTCAATTTACAATTCTAATCACGAATTAAAAAGTATAGATCATAAATTAAATGCTTTTATGAATTTGGAAGAAGTGGCAAAAAAAGAAGGAATGCCAAAATTTGATCTTGGGTTCAACTATATTATTGTTGGCAAAAATAAAAATTCAATAGCTTCAAATAATGGTGATGATGCATTTTTACTACCCTCCATCGGAATATCAATTCCGATTTATCGAAAAAAGTATAAGGCTATGATTAAAGAGGCTAAGTACTTGCAAGAATCGGAAATTGCTAAAAAACACAATAAAAAAAACACATTAAATACGATATATGAAAATACATTTAAAGAATTTAGTGATAGTAGGAGGAGGGTGATTTTAAATCAGAAACAATCGGTAATTGCTAAAAAAGTACTCGATATTTTAATTACTTCATATTCTAATAACTCAAAAGATTTTGAAGAGGTTTTACGAATTGAAAAACAATTATTGAAATATAAATTAGAATACCAAAGAGCAATTGTAGATGAAAATATAGCAATTGCATTTATAGGTTATTTACAGGGAAAATAAATTTATTAAATTTCAAAAGGAACATAACAAAACAGAATTTATTAAAGCTTAAAGCATTTAAAAATGAAATATAAGAATCTTATTATTGGAATTGGAATTTTATTCTTAGGAATTTTAATCGGGAATATCTTTTCAGGGAGTGAAAATAGTTCTCAAGTAGAAAATGAACATTTGTATTCAGTTGAAAAGGAAAATCAAATTTGGACATGCTCTATGCATCCACAAATAAAACTAGAAAAAGAAGGGCAGTGCCCAATTTGTGCAATGGATTTAATTCCGCTTGTCGAAAATAATTCCACTGAAAAAATTGAACAAAATGAAATTGTAATGACACCAGAGGCTATTCAATTAGCTAATATTCAAACTATCGAAATTAAAAAATCTAATGTAAATAAAGAGATTAGATTATTAGGAACTGTAAAGGCAGATGAACGAAGAATATCTTCGCAAGTTTCACATATCTCTGGTAGAATTGAGCAATTGTATATAAACTTTACCGGTGAAAAAGTAAGAAAAGGGCAACGAATAGCCAAAATATATTCACCAGAATTAATCTCAGCACAAAAAGAACTTTTTGAAGCAATAAAATCAAAAGATATTTATCCTCAATTATTTATAGCATCAAAAAATAAATTAAAATCATGGAAATTATCAGAATCGCAAATTGAAGCAATTATAAAGTCAAGGAAAGTAAAAGAAAAGATAGATATTTTATCAGATTATTCAGGCTTTGTAATGAGTAAATATGTTGCATTGGGTGATTATTTAAATGTAGGCTCAAAATTATTTGAAATTGCAAATATTGATAAAGTTTGGATTCTATTTGATGTCTATGAAGCAGATATTCCATGGATAAAAAAGGGAGATGAAATTACATTTTATATACAGGCGGTTCAGGGTGAAAATTTAAAAGGTAGAATTACTCATATTGATCCTTTTGTTTCTTCAGAAAGTAGGGTTGCAAAAGTAAGGGTTGAGCTTAATAATAAATCGCATAAATTATTACCAGAAATGTATGCAAATGGAACCGTCAAAGCTAAGCTATCCAATGAAGAAAATGCTATTATTATTCCTAAATCAGCTGTACTCTGGACAGGTAAAAGATCTATAGTTTACGTGAGAGTTCCGCATAAGAATACGATTTCATTTGCCTATCGAGAAATTATTTTGGGGGATAATCTTGGTGAATTCTATCTAGTAAGAAATGGTTTGCTTGTAGGTGAATCTATTGCTGTAAATGGCGTTTTTAGGATTGATGCTTCTGCACAATTAATGGGAAAGCAAAGTATGATGAATCAAGTAGCGAATTCAAAATCAAAAAAAACAAGTGTTAAAATTGATTCGGTGTTTCAGAAAAATATGGGATTTGTAATTGAAAATTATACTTTCTTAAAAAATGCTTTAGTAGAATCGGATGCGCTAAAGTCTCAAAGTTTAGTGAAAAATATAAAAAAATCTGTAAATACATTAGATATAAAATCACTAAATAGAGACATCTATGATGTTTGGTTAAAAGCATTGAAACCAATTAATAAAGCTCTAGAAACCATTCAAAACTCAACAGATATTGAAGTACAAAGGGAAGTGTTTATTGCATTGAGTTATGAAATGATAAATATAATTGAGAATTTAGGAATTGAAACTTTTAATAATAAACCTTTATATCTTGAATTTTGCCCGATGGCAGATAACAATACTGGAGCCTATTGGTTGAGTTATGACAAAGAAATTAGAAATCCATATTTTGGTGATAAGATGTTGAAATGTGGAGAAGTAAAAACTGAGTATTAATTAATAACCTAATTTTTAGGTAATTATTAGCTCTAACTTAGGTTGATAAGTATTTTAAAAATCCCCATTTATAGAACAATAAAAAGAACTTATTTGAGTTAATAAACTTGGAAATAAAAAATTTATTTAAACTAAAATTATTTATCATGAAAAAATTCAATTTTACATTAGCTGTATTAGTAATTTTTGGACTTGCAATTACATCGTGTAATGAAACCAAAAAGGAAGAAGTAAAAAAAGAACAAACTGAGGTTAAAGCCGAAGTTAAAGGAGAAAAAGCACTTGAAAAAGTTACTGAATCTGAAGAGGTTGCAATGGCAGTTTATGCCTGCCCAATGAAGTGTGAAGGAGACAAAACGTATTCTGAAGAAGGTTCTTGTCCAAAATGTAATATGGATTTGAAAAAAGTAGAAGCTTCACATGATGATGATGATAATGAAAAGAAGTCTGAAGAAGAAAATCATGATGGTCATGACCATGATTAGATTGTGATATAAATATTTTAAATGTAAAAAAAGGCTATCATATGATAGTTTTTTTATTTAAGTTTTTTTTGTAATTAATATTACAAATTTTTATAAAATTAAGTATATATTAGCCACTTAAATTAATTTAATCAAACATTATTTATTATGAAAAAATTACTATTTATTTTAACTGTTATTAGTTTTGTGAGTTTTACGAGTTGTGATACAGCAAAATCAACAACTTCAGACTTAGCTAGCGAAACAATGGATTATGCTGGAATGCAAGACTTATTTACAAATAGTCCAGAAATTCAAGGCAAGGTTCAAGATCAATTATTAAATAACACGGCTTTAAGAAATAAAGCAACTAGTTATTTAAAAGATAATCCAGCTTCTGCTGCAAAAGTTGCAGATTTTGTAAAAGCTAATCCAGGTGCTGCAAAAGGTAAACTTATGCAGTATGTTTTAGATAATCCAGAATTAACTAAACAAGCCATGAATTGGGTAAAAAGTAATCCAGATATTTTGAAAAAAGCATTAAAATTGATTGGAATGTAATTCTAAATCAACGATTTAAAAAAAAATGATTGCAATTTGCAATCATTTTTTTTTACTCTAAATTATCAGAATTTTTATCTTGTTCAATATTCAAATCGGGATTAAAATTACCATCTTCATCAAACATTTCATCAAATTTATCAGGTTGATAACCTTGTTTTTCCCAATCGTATTGAAATTTTTGTAAGCCTTTTTTTCTATAGAAAACTGCAAGAAATAAACCAATTACAAATCCCGACAAATGACCTTCCCAGGACACCTCCTCTTTAACTGGTAGAATATACCAAACCATACTTCCGTAAAGAAAAATAACAACCATTGCTACAGCAATAAGTTTGGTATTTTTTCTAATCACCCCGCTAAAAAATAAAAAACTAAACAATAAATAGATCATTCCACTGGCACCAATATGATATGATTTTCGTGCAATAATCCATGTTAGCAAACCTGTAAGGATAGTGCCATAAATCAAAACTTTAAAAGATATATTTCTATAAAAATAAATAGTGCTAAACATTAAAATAAAAAGAGGTATTGAGTTATGATATAGGTGTTTAACATCTCCATGAATAAAAGGAGAAAAGAAGATACCTCTTAATCCTTTTAATGTTCTAGGATAAATTCCGTATTCATTAAAACTAATATGAAATGTCATCTCAAACCAAAAAATTACCCATAAAAGAAGAACAAAATACAAAGGAATTGCTAATGTTGCCGGAGTAAATTTAAAATCTTTTAGATTATTCATTATTAATAAATATGCTACTAAAATACAATATTTATCCTATAATATATAGTTTCCAAAAGAAAGGACTTTTAATATATTTCTTGTATCTTTTCTTTACTTTTACAATATGAATAATAAACCACTGGCAGAAAGAATACGACCTAAAACTTTAGATGACTATATAAGTCAGCAACATTTGGTTGGTAAAAATGGCGCTTTGACTCAACATATCAAAAAAGGAATAATTCCTTCTTTAATTTTATGGGGACCTCCAGGAATTGGCAAAACAACTTTAGCAGATATTATTGCTGAAGTTTCAGGTCGTCCATTTTATTCACTTAGTGCAATTAATTCTGGTGTAAAAGATGTGAGGGAAATTATTCAAAAAGCAAAAAATAGTGGTGGTTTATTTACTACCAAAAACCCAATTTTATTTATTGATGAAATTCATCGGTTTAGTAAATCACAACAAGATTCTTTGCTAGGTGCAGTTGAAAGAGGGTGGATTACTTTAATTGGTGCAACAACTGAGAATCCTAGTTTTGAAGTAATTCCAGCTTTACTTTCTCGTTGTCAGGTTTATATTTTAAATGCTTTTGATAAAAATGACCTTATTACTTTATTACATCGTGCATTAGAAAAAGATGAAATTATTTCAAAAAAAGATATTGAAATAAAAGAAACCGATGCTTTATTACAGTTGTCTGGAGGAGATGCCAGAAAATTATTAAATATTTTTGAATTGGTGGTAATTTCAGAGGAAGAACCTGTGATTATTACCAATGATATGGTTTTAAAAAAAGTACAAAAAAATACAGTTCGTTATGATAAAACTGGCGAGCAGCATTATGATATTATTTCGGCATTCATTAAATCTATCCGTGGAAGCGATCCTAACGGAGCAGCTTATTGGTTAGCGAGGATGATTGAAGGAGGGGAGGATGTAAAATTTATTGCCAGAAGGATGTTGATATTGGCTTCAGAAGATATTGGTAATGCCAATCCAACAGCATTAATTCTGGCCAATAATACTTTTCAATCTGTTTCTATTATTGGCTTTCCGGAATCGAGAATTATCCTGAGTCAGTGTGCTATTTATTTAGCAAATTCTGCAAAAAGTAATGCTTCCTACCAAGCTATAAATGATGCACAACAATTGGTTAGAGATACTGGTGATTTATCAATTCCTTTACATCTTAGAAATGCACCAACTAAACTGATGAAAGAACTCGACTATGGAAAAAACTATAAGTATGCCCATAGTTTTGAAGGGAATTTTGCCGAACAGGAATTTTTACCTGATGAGATAAAAAATACCAAACTTTATATACCTGGGAACAATAGTAGGGAGAATAGCTTTAGAGATGTTTTAAAAAAATTATGGAAAGGAAAATATGGATATTGAAATCTTTTTACTCCAAATTAAAAATTTTTGTTTCAATTTTCCCATCATGTTCAATGTCAACTTTAAGATTTCCATCTTTGTCAAAACTTCCTATAGAATGAATAAATTGTCCTTCATTATTTTTCCACTTAACATGAAAAATTCCTACCGTAGAAGATTTTGTTATAACTGCAATTTTCTCTCCTTTTTTATATAACTTATCTTTACTATCATTAACATAAGCAACTAAATTTTCACTTTGTTTTACAAGTAAAAATGAAAGCTTATCATTACTAAAAGATCTAGCAGAAGCCTCTATATTATCAACTTCAATTTCCTCGGTTTCAACTACAGAAGTTTCAGGAATTGTAATAGCTTTAGGAGCTTTTGATGGAGATGTTATATTCTTTTTATTTATAACTAATGCAGGGCTGTATTGATAATCCATATTTTCTATTGAGACAAATGCATTGCGTAAAGCCTCATGGTGTGCAGGTTTATATTCTTTTTTTCTACTACTTCCCTGAATAGAAGTATAAATAACTTTATTATAACAATCAATCAATTCAATATTTAATTTTGTTGTAAATAAACGGGAGTCATCAATTACATTTGTAGTAATTCCTAAACATGGATTTTCATTTAGATCTTTTGGATATGTATCTCCTTCAAAAACAGTATTGTATCCTTTTTTCTTAAACAAAAATTTGGTTAATGAATTTACTTGATATTTATCTTCCCCTTTTAAAAATTCGTAATTTTTAGGTACAATAATATATTTATAAGCATTCAAATTGTTTTGAGCAAAACTTAAAGAAATAGATAAGAATAAAGCCAAAATACTTAAAGATATTTTTTTCATGATAAGGGTCTCTTATTAATTAAATATTAAATTCATTCCAAATTGGAAAGAGGCATAGTTGGTGTCTTTCAATTTATACAAATCTAATAAATTATCGGCAGTAGCATAGAGGTTAAAGAATTTATAATGGGTTGAAATGCCTACACCAATATTTTTATAAGAAAATTGGTCGTAGGTGTAAGTGACTTTAGCTGTAAGAAATCTATTAAAATCATGGGTTACAAAAGGACTAATAGCCCAAATGACCTTATTTGGTCTAATTGCTGTGTAGGTTTGTAAACCAAATTCTGTGATGAGTTCTTCTTCTTTATAATTCATCTTACACGAAATATTTCTAAAAACTGATTTACCTGTATTTTTTCTTTTCTCTCTTTTTATTTGATATTTTATAGATGTATTTATCTTTGGAGTACGATTAGAACTAAAACTTGAAGTTAAACTATCTATTGGTATTTCTTCAAGAACATAAGAGTTATCAAATATATCTTCCCAATAATCTAATTCACTTCCTTCTGGTGGATTATAATAATTGTCATCGTTTAAAACAAAATCACTTTCAGTTTTATATGTGGTCACCTTATTTGAAAATTTAGTAGATCCTAAATCAAGGATGCTTGCAGATGCGATTAAATGATCGTTAATATGGTAAGTGACTCCAAAATCAACAGCAAAACCAATATTTCCATTTAAAAAGAACAAACCAGGAATCACATCAGAGGAGTCATAGATTACACTTTCTCCATAAATATCCATTAGTCCGGAAGAATGAAATGCAAAATTCATATCTCTATAACTGTGATTAAATTGATTGGTATGTTCTAATACATATTGTCCTTTATTATAACTTGAACTTATATTTAAAGAGCCTGAAATAAGTTTAATTCTAGCTCCAATATTTAGAGATTCATTCATTCTTTTAGAAATGCCAATATGATAAACACCTGTTAATTCGGCAATAAGATCAATTTCATTAAAATTATAAGGAACACCGGTTTCAGGTATTCCATCTCCATTTTGATCATCTCCATTATAGAATAGATTGACAATATCTGTTGGGTAACTTCCAAATCCTTCTATTTGTTGGTAAACTCCAAAACTTACATAATAATCTTTATTTCTTAATCTAAAACCTGCATTTAAAACCTCCAGTTGCTGGTTAAATACAAAATAATCATTACTACCTAAATCTTGTTCATAAACAAATCTTAACACATCACTTTTTTTATCTGAATATGTATCAATATTATTATAAGTTATATTCTTGTCAGTTACTCCTGCTTGCACATAAATATTGGAAAGAAAAGGTATGCCCAAATGTTTATCATAACTTATTTCTGCACCTGGATTTAAAAGTAATGTTTGTGGAATTTCATCAAAATCATATAGAATTTGATTATTTTGAGCAAAAGAAAATTCGCAAAAAAGCAACAGCAACAGATATAAACAATGTTTATATTTCATGAGAGGGGATAATTATAGCATTTTTTTAAAGTATAAATCTACAAATATTTTTTTAATTTACTTTTTATGAATTAAAGAAATTGCTTTAACTGAATTAATTTTGTGATAGTTAGCACTTCTCCGGTGGCAACCTCACCATTAAATTCACAAAAAATAGTATGCATTCCAACATTTTTTGCTCCTAGAATATCTGCCTCAAAATTATCGCCAATCATTATGCTTTCGTGTGAGTTGGCTTTTGATTTTTCTAATGCATAATTAAATATTTTAGGATTTGGTTTTTTAACACCAACTTCTTCTGAAGTGATTACCTTATCAAAATAAGTTAAAATATTTGAACTCTCCATCTTTTTGTGTTGCACTTCCTCAAAACCATTTGTAATTATATGCATATTGTACTTAGGTTTTAAATACTCTAAAATTTCAATTGCTCCATCAAAAAGCTTGTTGTGATCTGGTAAAAAATGGATATATTCTTCAGCTAGTAAATCAATTAATTTATCTGAGGCATTGTAGTTTAAACTATCAAAAGTTTCTTTAAGCCTTCCATATCTCAAATCGACTTTACTTACTTTATCTTCGCGATATAACTTCCAGTATCGATGATTTATCGGACTGTAAACTCCCATAAATCTTTCAAAATCAAGCTCCACTTTATTCTTCGAAAGAATGTGTTTAAAAGTATTACTTGAGTTAATTTCAAAATCCCATAAAGTGTGATCTAAATCGAAAAAGATATGTTTTATCTGCATTTGAGAGTTATTATAAAAAAAGTGTTTTATTTTAGCCTACTAAAATAATCAATATTAATTTGACCAAAAGAAAATTACATATTTTATTTATTAATAGTTGGTATCCATCAAGGGTTTTACCAACTAATGGTGATTTTATTCAACGACATGTCGAAGCTGTTGCTTTAAAACACAAGGTAACGGCGATTCATGTTATTACAGATAATTCTATTAAAAATGAGGTGTTAAGTGATGAAAATATTAACGGAGTAAGAACTTTAATCGCTTATTTAAAACCAACAAAGAATAATATATCTAAGCAATTTCAATTTTTTAGAGCTTACAAAAAACTAATTTCTCTTAGTAAGGATTTTGATATAGTCCATGTAAATAGATTATTTCCTGTCGGAATTATAGCAGTTTGGCTAAAAATAAATCGAAATATACCTTATATCATAAGTGAACACTTTTCTGGTTATCAAAATAGAATAGGTAAATCCGAATTATTAATTTCAAAAATAATTGCAAGACAAGCAAATCTTATTTGTCCTGTAAGTGAAGATTTATCCAAAAATATGCAAGTTTTAGGTTTAAAAGGTAATTACAAAGTTGTTCCAAATGTTATTGATACAACTATTTTTACTCCAACGGATAATATAAATAAAGTTTTTACACTTATTCATGTTTCCAGTTTAGTTGATGATATTAAAAATATTTCAGGGATATTAAATGTTATTGGTCAATTACAAAATCATATTCCTAATTTCCTATTTTATTTGGTTGGAGATAACCCATTTCAATATCAAAGTTTAATTGATTCGCTTAATATTGATTCAAAGAATATTAAATTGATTGATCAAATTCCGCATAGAGAAGTTGCTACATATATTCAGAATTCTGATATCATGTTAATGTTTAGCAATTATGAAAGTTTCTCTTGTGTTATAAAAGAGGCTTTTTCTTGTGGAATAAAAGTGATTTCAACAGATGTTGGTGGAATTAATGAGTATTTTCCTAATGATTTCGGAAAATTAATTCCTGTTAAAAATGAAAAAGAATTATTAGATTCCATTTTAAGTTTAAATGACAAAACAGAGAACAATCAAAAAAATATAATGCATCAATATATTGAAAATCATTTTAGTAAAGAAATAATTAGTTCTGATTTCTCAAATATTTATCAAGATATTTTAACTAAAAATTTATGATAAAAGATTTAAAAATATTTTTTACAGAATTCTTTAACCGAAGTGGTTTGCATATTTTGGTTTCAACCATTTTGGCAAGAATTTTATCCTTTTTTGCATCGTGGATTGCCTTACAATTTATTCCAAATTTCGAGCTCGGGTTGGTAATTTATGCAATAAATATTATTTCGTTAATAATTCCGATTAGCGGATTTGGAGCTTCTCAAGGTCTTTTACGCTATGGAGCTTTACTTGAATCTGATGCAGAAAAAGATCAATTATTTGTTTATGTATTAAAGAAAGGAAGTATTTTTTCAGTTTTATTAATTGTGCTAATCATATTATTTAGCTCGTTTTTAACTAATAATCTATCGGAAACAAAGCCATATTTAATAGCAGTTTCGTTTACCATATTTACATTATTTTTAATGGATAATTTAAAAGTTCAATTTAGAATATTACATAAAAATAAACTCTTTGCGAAAACCGAGATAGTTTATAATATTCTACTTGTTTTAATGGTTTTTTTAGGGAGTTATTTCTTTAAAGAAAATGGTTATGTTTTAGCAATAATTTTAACTCCTTTATTGACATTTTTTATCTTTCTACCGAAATTGAGACTGAAGGTTACTAGTTTACAGAAATTTCAAAATCCTGATTTCGCATTCTGGAAATATAGTTTTTTTACCTCTCTTGCAAATGTTGCAACTCAATTACTTATTGTTCTCGATATTGTTTTGATAGGGTCTATTTTAAAAAACCCAGAAATGGTAACAATTTATAAATATGTTTCTCTCATTCCTTTTAGTATATTGTTTTTACCAAGAGTAATTTTAACAACTGACTTTGTTGCATTGACCAAAAATTATACAAATAAAGCTTATATACATAATTATATTAAAAACTATTTTTATTTATTTTTCTTCATTAGTATTTCTGTAATCGTATTTACATTTATATTTTCAGAATTTATTTTAGGTTTTTTTGGTGAAGAATTTAAAGAATACACGCTAACATTTAGAGTTTTAATCATCGGTATTAGTGCAATATTAATGTTAAGAGGTTTATTTGGTAATTTGTTATCAGTAATTGGAAAAGCGTTTATTAATTATTGGATTTCGGTTATAGCAATAATTATCAATCTGATTTCCAATTATATTTTAATACCTAAATATGGAATATTAGGTGCGACAATAACTTCGGCTATTATTATGTGGATAACCTCAATTTTATCGGTAGTATTATTCTATTATCACTACAAAAAAATTAAAACAAGCGTTTCTGTTTAAAGAAATAGTACTCTTCTTTTATTGCTCCAAAACTTTTATAAAACTTAGCAACTCCATCAACCATTGAACCCTCAAAATCCAAAATATAATCTGAATTTTGGAATTCATTAATCAATTCATTAACCAAAAAAGTAGGGATATTTTCATTTTTACCCTTATCTGAACTAATAGGTACTAAATAGGTAATTCTGTTTTTACTTTTAAGCCAAACCAATCCAGCAATTATTTCTTCATCTTTAAATACATTCCAAATATGAACTAACTCATTATTGCTGTTTACTAATTTTTTAAGCTTTTCTACTGAATCTTTATGTGTCTTAAAATTTAATTCCTGATTCATATATAATTCTAAAAATGCATCAATATTTCCATTTTTTTCAATTCTAAAGTCACCAAACTCTTTGTTGCTTATTCTTTTCCTATTTTTATTGTATGATTTCTTAATTGATTTAAAATCAGTGTTAAGAGGTAAAATATAATTAATTCTCTTTATAACATTTTCACTAGAAAATTTATTACCTGAATTTAAAAAACAATCGACTAAAAGATACTTTTTGGGAATTTTAGAAAGGAAGTTTAGTATTATTTTTTCATCAATTTCTGAATTAGAAAAAACACCTAATTGCTGCGTCCAAGATGGTAAATAAATATAGTTTAAACCATATTTTTTTCTTCTCGGAAGAGGCATAACAAAAGTGTAATCATCCATAATCAACGCATCCCAATCATCTGTAATAATATCTAAATACCAGGATGAAGCATAAATTCTAGAATTTATTGAATTTGAAATGCAAGCATCATATTTATCAATATCAATTTTATTTCTGGTAAGATATTTTATCATAAATTAAATGAGTTTTGAAATGAATAAATTTAAACTTTTCTATAATAGAATGCCTCTTTTACCAATAGATTTTATCATTCGTAGATTTCCTTCCTTAACTGTTTTTTAGGAATCATAAAATCCTTTTCAAACATTTTGTTATTTTCAAAAAAAGTAATTTTAAACTCGTTGTTTAATTGCAAAACATCTTCTTGTATCAACTCCACCTTAGCAGCCGAATGTGCAGGTAGTTTATCAATTTTATGATGCATTTTTGAAGTTATCTTTTTCTCGTCAAACCCTTTTGAAACGATTAAAACCATTTCTAAATCTACCTCTTTTTCATTTATAAGATAGATGTAATAATCATTAGTTTTAAATGTAGTATTATATTCTTGGATAATAGCTAAGTGTAAGTTTTCAACCTTTGCTATTTCTATATCTTTTTTCATTTTAACAATTTTTTAGTCTTCCCAGCCAGTTGTTCTATTTATAGCTTTTTTCCATGTTTTATATAATTGGTCTCTTTTTTTAACCTCCATTTCTGGGATAAATTCTTTTTCAATAGTTATGTTTTTTAAAATCGTTTTTTTTGTCCACATTCCCGACCCTAAACCCGCAAAATATGCTGCACCTAGTGCGGTTGATTCTAAAATGGATGAGCGTTCAATTTTCGAATTCAAAATATCTGCCTGAAATTGCATTAAGTAATTATTTATAGAAGCTCCTCCGTCAACTTTTAGGTAGGTTAATTTAATTTTAGAATCTTCTTCCATAGCATGGATCAAATCCTTGGTTTGATAAGCAATAGATTCTAATGTTGCTTTAATAAAATGTGCTTTTCTTGTTTTATGAGTTATACCAAAAACAGCACCTCTTGCATCCATATCCCAATAAGGTGCACCTAAACCTGAAAATGCTGGTACAACAAATAGTGAATAATCCTCTTTTACTTTATTTGCTAATTCTTCTGTTTCTTCAGCCGATTTAATAATTTTTAGGCCATCTCTTAACCATTGTACTGCTGACCCTGCAACAAAAATACTACCTTCTAAAGCGTAAGTTATTTTCCCGTTAATTCCCCATGCAATGGTTGTTAATAATCCATTTTTAGAATATTGTGGTTTTCCCCCTGTATTCATCAATAAAAAACAACCAGTTCCATAAGTACTCTTTGTATCTCCTTTATTATAACATGCCTGTCCAAAAAGCGCAGCTTGTTGATCTCCTGCAATACCTGTAATAGGAATGGTTACTCCATCAAAAATTAAATCTCCAAAATGATGAGCAGATTCTTTAACTTCTGGTAATATATTTATTGGAATGTCAAAAATATCCAATAATTTTTTATCCCATTCTAAGGTTTTAATATTAAAAAGTAAAGTTCTTGAGGCATTAGTATAATCGGTAGCATGTACTTTACCTTCAGTTAAATTCCATAATAACCATGTGTCGATTGTTCCAAAAAGCAATTCGTTATTTTCTGCTTGTTTTCTTGCATTAGGCACGTTATCTAATATCCACTTAATCTTTGTAGCAGAAAAATAAGAATCAATGATTAATCCGGTATTTTCTTTAATATAATCTTCATGATCTTGTCGTTTTAATCTCTTGCATGATTCAGAAGTTCTTATATCCTGCCAAACTATTGCGTTATAAATTGGTTTACCAGTCTTTTTATTCCAAATTACTGTAGTTTCTCTTTGGTTTGTAATACCAATTGCTTTTATAGAAGAGGGATGAATATTATTTTCTTGAACTACATTTTTTAAAGTTTGAATCTGATTATTATAAATTTCAACAGCATCTTGTTCCACCCATCCATGTTTAGGATAAATTTGTTTAGTTTCTTTTTGTGAAATACCACATATTTTAACATCATCATCAAATAAAACAGTTCGTGAACTTGTCGTGCCTTGATCTAGTGCTATAATATATTTTTTCAATTGGTTTGCTTTGTATTTCACTTAGCAATTTACGGAAAATTTTACTTTTCTCTATTTTTTCGCTTTTTAGCCAAATAATAAAAAAGATAAGCTAAGCCTGCAAGAACTACAAACGGCAGATATGTGCCAATTACTACACCAATTTCATATTTTTCATCAGGTGCATTTTTCATTTTTTCTTCAATATCGACTTGAAGGAATAAAAGCAATGGAAGTAGATTCATTTATTTTTTGAGTTTTGTAATTTGACTTATATTATTTTAGTTTAAATTTTTTGAGTGCATTTTTAGTAAATTCTGAAAGAACCAATTCTCCACTTTTTTCAGCATTTTTATAGAGTAGTTTATCCCAATGATCGGTATTATTCCAAAGTGTTTTTTTCCATTCTTTTAATGCATCTGGATTATAATTTGCGAGTTTATTGGCTAAAATTTCAACAGCTTCATCCATTTCGTTTGTGTTTTCAAAAACCCTTGCAAACAAACCTTTTTCTTTAGCCCAATATGCGGTTTTCCAGTTAGTTGCATCAATACTCATTTCGCTTAAAGCGGAAATACCTATCTTCCTTTCTAAAGCTGGAGCAATTACAAAAGCACCAATACCAATACTCAATTCAGATAATTTAAAATCGGCAGCTTCAGTAGCAAAACAATAATCGGTGGCAGCGATAATTCCAACACCTCCACCTACAGATTTACCTTGTACTCTACCAATAATTAGCTTTGAACTTTTACGCATTGTATTAATTAAATTAGCAAACCCAGAGAAAAATTGTTTTCCTTCTTCCAGAGTTTTTACATTCAATAATTCATCAAAAGAAGCCCCTGCACAAAAAGCCTTTGTTCCTTCGCTTTTTAAAACTATTATATTTACTTGCTTATCATTATTCATACGATTAATCGTTTCGATTAATCGATTTAACAAATCACTTGGAAATGAATTACTGGCAGGATGAAAAAAAGTAATGGTGGCTACTTTATTTTCTATATGTGCTTGAATTGTACCTTCGTTCATAAGGAAAGCTTTGGTTTTAAGTTGAAATTCCCACAACAGTAGGAATAATTTTGAATTTAATACTTTTTACTAGGAAATACCATTTGCAATAACATTTCTATCAATTTTACGCATTAATCCTTGTAAAACTTTACCAGGGCCAATTTCGGTAAATTCTGTTCCGCCATCAGCAATCATTTGCTTAATAGTTTGCGACCATCTTACAGGTGCTGTTAATTGTGCAATTAAATTCTCTTTAATCTCTGTAGGATTATTTACTGCTTTTGCTGTAACATTTTGATAAATAGGACAAGTAGGTTTATTAAAAATGGTATTCTCAATAGCTGCAGCTAATTCTTCTCTGGCAGGTTCCATTAAAGGAGAATGAAATGCTCCACCAACCGGTAAAACCAATGCTCTTCTAGCACCTGATTCCTTTAAAATTTCACAAGCATGATCAATGGCATTTATTTCACCTGAAATTACCAATTGCCCCGGACAGTTATAATTTGCAGCTACCACAATTCCACCAACTTGATTACAAACTTCTTCAACAATCTTATCTTCTAAACCTAAAACGGCAGCCATTGTAGAAGGTTCAAGTTCACAGGCTTTTTGCATTGCCAATGCTCTTTGTGAAACTAGTTTTAAAGCAGATTCAAAATCTAATACTCCATTAGAAACTAATGCTGAAAATTCACCAAGTGAATGACCTGCGACCATTTCTGGATTAAAATCTGTACCTAAGGTTTTTGTTAAAACTACTGAATGTAGAAAGATTGCGGGTTGTGTTACTTTGGTTTGCTTCAAATCTTCTACTGTGCCTTCAAACATGATATCAGTAATTGAAAAACCTAATATATTATTTGCTGTATTAAAATACTCTTGTGCTAATTCAGATTTTTTAAAAAGATCAAAACCCATTCCTTGAAATTGTGCTCCTTGACCTGGGAAAATATATGCATGCATTTTTTTTAGTTTTATAATGAAACACAAAAATAGGAAAAAATTAAGTAGAATGCCTTAAGCATAGTGTCAATTGAAATTAAAAATTTAACTAAAGAAAGTATATATTATTAAGAAATATGTCATATATTTATAGACAAAAGTCTACTATATGAATTCTCAAAAAAATAATTATAATGAATTTAATAAGGAACTAAGTTCTTTAATTGAAGAAGTATCATCTGTTTATAAAGTTAGTTCATCTAAAAATAATATTAGTTATAAAGACTTTTTAAATAACAAAATGCTAATAGTTCATTCAATAAGAAAAGGTATTTCTTTTTCTTTTTTCAATAAAATTAAGAATAGAGCACCTTTCACAGAGGTGGACTGGTCAAATTTTTTAAATATCTCAACCAAGTCACTACAGCGTTATAGAAGTGAAAAAAATCACATTTTTAAACCAATTCATTCTGAAAAGATTATAGAATTGGCTGAAGTTATTGTTCTTGGAAATGATGTTTTTGATTCTAATGATAATTTTTATTCATGGTTAAAAACTTCATCAATAGCTTTAGGGTCTATGACACCTATTGAATTATTAAAAGATTCTTATGGTAAAGAGATGGTAATGGAAGAGTTAAATCGTATTGATAAGGGTATTTTTATTTAATATCTATATGGAAGTTTTTAGATTAGCACGAAAAAAGTACGCTTTGGAATTATCTGGAATTGGAGCATCAAAATTTGGGAATCGTTGGAACTCTAAAGGAACAGAAATAATTTATTGTGCTGATAGTAGAGCTTTAGCAATGGCAGAGGTTTCTGTTCATTTAAGCTTAATCAACTTACCAAAAGACTTCTTAATGTTGAAGATTGATATTCCAAAATCTATATCACTTCGGGTTTTAAAAGAAAAGGATTTTCCAACAAACTGGAATGATTTTCCACATATTTATGCAACGCAAAAGATTGGTGATAATTTTATATATTCAAAAAAGGAATGTGTTTTAAAAGTGCCATCAGCAGTCGTAAAAGGTGATTTTAATTATTTAATAAACCCGCATCATGAAGATTTTGAAATAATCAGGATTTTAGATTCATATAAGTTTTCTTTTGACAGGAGATTATTTTTGTAATTTATAAGCAACGTTTTTATTTGTGTAATGTTTAATTGCCTTTAGTTCCAGGTTTTAGATTTCTTCTCTTCTTCAATATCAAAGTCATCTTGAATACCTAGCCAAAATTTTGCAAAATTTCCAAAATATTTACTTAATCGTAATGCTGTGTCAGTAGTTATTCGACGATTTCCTTTTATAATTTGAGTAACTCTGGTTTGGGGAATGTTAAGATCTTTTGATAAACCATAAGCAGAAATTTCTAAAGGTTCAAGGAATTCGTGAAATAGAATTTCTCCTGAGTGTATGTTTAATAGATTCTTCATATTAGTATATAATTTATAACAAAAAAATCCCTCGCCAAAAGACGAGGGATTCATAAACATATAATAAGTGTCTAATCTAAATTATATATTATATTTTAGTTTCCTTGACCTACAACGTCCCAGAAAACTCTTGAGTCTAAATTATCTCCACCCATCGCGGCAGAAGCAGCATCATAGTTTTCACCATTTACTTCACCTTCAAAGTTACCATAAACATAACGTCTTGGAAGAGGTAAATCTGATACAACCGGACGATTCATCATTGGGTAATCTAACAGTTTCCAGCTAGCCCAAGATTCAAATCCTCTACCATATAAAGATAGATATTTTTGAAGACCAATTGACTTTTTCCAGTCGCTACCATCATAAGCTTGTGCAGCTAAATAAGTGTCAGCATCTCCTCCAGATACACCCCAATAAGCCATAGAAGCATGAACACCATTGTTATAATGATCTTCTGCACTACCTGAGATCAATCCTCTCTCAACAGCTTCAGCTAATAAAAACTCAACTTCTGAATAAGAAATAAGAATTGCTTCAAAATCTTCAGTTTCAAAAATTGCACCAACATGTGTATAATCACTATAAGGATTATTTCCACCGTAAGGCCCACCTACATAAGGGATAATATTATCAGACATAAATTTAGAAGCTCTAGGATCATCTAAAGGTGTGATCAAATCAACAAATGTGTTTGTTACAACAAAATCTTTACGACCTGATTGTACAAGATCTTTCCATAATGGATTTGCATTTGTTGGGTTACCTGCTTCGTAAGGGAATGCAGCATTATCTGATCTACCCATCATTACACCACTTGCAACAGCTTCAGAAGCTTTTGAAGAAGCAGTACCATTATCAACATCAGCGATACGAACAGCCATTCTTAATTTTAAAGAATTTGCAAATTTCGCCCATTTTGAAACATCGCCATGGTAAACAAGGTCAGCAGATCCAAAAGAAGCTCCTCCACCTTTTAATTGAGAAATAATACCATCTAATCTTGCAAAAAGGTCAGCATAGATAGCAGAACCACTATCATAAACTGGTACGATATTATTACTAACGTCTAAAGCTTCGCTATAAGGTTTATAACCATAAGTATCTACTAAAACATGGTAAGCAAAAACTTGTAAAAGATTTGCAATAGCAGTTTGATTTGCTCTTGTACCTGCATCAGTAAATTCATCACCTTCAATTACACCTTTAGCATCTTTTAAATTCATTAAAACATTTCTGTATATAGTTGATGAAAAATTACCACCAATATTACGATTTCTTAAATCGTAATTTGCTTCATCATTATAAGTCGTCTCAGTCCAATTTTGAGAATACATTTTAAAAATATTAGTATTCACATTTGTACTGGTCATCACATCAAACAATTGCTTTTCAGCATTTGTAAATAAGTAACTTGCCGGAACCTCACTAGGTTTTTTAGAATCATAATTCCAACCTTCGAAGTCTTCACATGAAACTGTAACACCTACTAATAGGGCTATTAAAATTAATTTTTTCATTGTTTTCATTTTTTAAAATTGTAATTTAATACTAAATCCATAATCTTTAGTAGTTGGATATACACCAGATTGATAACCTTGAACATTACCTGAGCTTAAACCAGCTTCTGGATCAGCATAAGGCATATCTTTATCGATAATCCATAAGTTTCTACCAGTTGCAGTAAACGTTAATCCTTGGATAAAGTTATTAGCAAATAATTCTTGAGGTAAGCTATAAGCTAGAGCTACTTCTCTTAATTTGATAAATCCAGCATCATAAACATGTTGTGCATTTACCGCTCTTGCCCATCCAGTTGAGTTAGCATACCAACCTTCAAATACACGGATATCATTAGGAGTTCCGTCTTCTTTAACACCAGGTAAAATTCTACCACCACCTTCGCTTACAGGGTCACGTAATGGGTTACCCAAATCGTTTAAGCCTGCAGTATTTTCATATACACCTGTACCTTGACCATACCATTGGTCTAATGAGAATAACTGACCACCTTTTTGCATATCGATTAAGAAACTAAAAGTAAGATTTCCAAATCTAAAAGCATTATTAATACCTCCTGTCCAATCTGGTTGATAGTTACCAAGAACTTCTTTTGTATCACTTGCTATGTATTTACCATGCCAAGATGAAGCTGGGTCATTAGTAGAATATACAGTTGGTTGACCATTTGTATAAGTATAATTAGTACCTCTTATAGTACCATAAGGTTCACCTACAGTTGCATTGATAGAAACACCACCTTGCAATCCTGCTAGTAATAAGTTGTTCAAACCTTGTGGTAAAGCTGTAACCTCTGATTGATTTTTTGCCCAGTTAACTGTAACTGTCCAATTAAAATTATCAGTTTTTACTGGAGTACCCCATAAAGATAGCTCTACCCCTTTATTTTCCATTTCACCTGCATTTAACCAAGCACTTGTGTAACCTGTTGCTGATGTAATAGAAACCGGAGTAATTAAATCAGTAGAAACTTTGTTATATACAGAAAGATCAAAACCTAATCTGTTTTTAAACATTGCCATTTCTAAACCAACCTCAAATTCATCAGATTTTTCATCTTTTAAATTTGCATTATTTTTAGTTGAAGGTAAATCAGCTGTTGGTGCACCTCCAATTGGAGAACCTAATAAGTATGTATCATATACTTGAAGCGGACCTGGTGAGTTACCAGTTCTTGCATAACCAGCTCTTATTTTACCTAAATTAAGCCAATCAGAATCAAATAATGAAGAAAATACAAAACTTGCAGAACCTCCAAAATAATCATAAGAATTATGCTCTGTAGGAAGAGAAGAAGAATAATCTCTTCTATATGATCCTTCTAAGTAAAAAGTATTAGCCCATCCTAATGAAGCATTTGCATAATAACCATCTACTCTTTTTTCATACTCTCTTTCTGATGGAGCTTCGATAGCATTAGCAGAATTTGATAGCGTATAAAGACCAGGTAAGTTTAAACCACCATTTGTTTGTGCGTAGATACTAGATCTATTCCATTTCATAATGTTTGTTCCAACAACACCACTAAGGTTTAAATCTTCAGTTAGGTCTTTGTTAAAACGCAACATTAAATCAAAGTTGTTTTCTGTAAACTTATTATTATATCTTGAATATTTTGAAACATCAACTGAACTTACATTAATACGTTCTTCTTGCATTTCACTATATGTATCTAATGTCATTCTTCCATATAAAGTTAACCAGTCATTCAATTCATATTCTAAGGCAACATTACCAAATACACGATCTCTTTGGTCATTTTGGAAATTTTCATAACGTGTCCAATATGGGTTATCAAAATATATAGGACTTAAATCAGAAGTACTATGTGGATTCCAAGTTATATTTTCACGAGTGTCAAAATATGCTTTTTTCTGGTCTTGGATATCAACATTTACCTGAAACCATTGTCTAAATGATTGCATAGGATTTAAAGCGTCATAACCTGTACCATAACGACCTTTACCTTTAGTCTTTACATAAGTTCCTTTAGCATAAGCAGTTAATTTGTCAGTCAATTTCCATGATCCACCAAATTCAACGTTATCTCTTTTAATCTCAGAATTTGGTAAAATACCTTCTTGATTAAATTTAGTATAAGCAACTCTAAAAGAACCTTTTTCGTTTGCACCATCAAAAGCAACAGAATTAAAAATAGTGATTCCTGTTTTAAAATAGCTATCC
Organism: Flavobacteriia bacterium; assembly: GCA_030625645.1. Classification (GTDB taxonomy): domain Bacteria; phylum Bacteroidota; class Bacteroidia; order Flavobacteriales; family Flavobacteriaceae; genus Namhaeicola. The sequence goes on from DAOUQH010000008.1 coordinate 28,037, forward strand.
GCACCATTTTTTGGAGCAACCCAAGGGCTAGCTTGTTTATAAGTTGGTAATTGAGGATACCACGAATCCCATTGATAAACCATTAAGTTTGGATCAAAAGCTGTACCCATAGATGCATCTTCTGTTGTAGGAGTAACTAAATCATCCACTCCATCACCATTAAAGTCTTCTACGAAGAAACCATGACCAGGACCACCGTAAAAAGGACCATAACCAGCACCATATTCAGTTTGGTGTTCAGCAAAAGTATCGTCATTCATTTTGTTAAATGTAACCGATGAACTTACAGTTACACCAATACCATTACCTCTGTCTTTACCTTTTTTAGTAGTAATAATTACAACTCCATTGGCTCCTCTAGAACCATAAAGAGCAGTTGCAGCACCACCTTTTAAAATATTTACAGATTCAATATCATCAGGGTTAATGTCTTGTGCAGCATTACCATAATCATAACCACCTCTACCGGTTGTTTGATTACCACTATTAGTGTTTATGTTACTTACTGGTACACCATCAACAACAAATAATGCTTGGTTACTACCATACATTGAAGAGTAACCACGAATAATAACATCCGATGAACCACCCATTGTACCACTATTTTTAATATCAACACCGGCAACTTTACCAGATAATGAATTAACGAAGTTAGGATCTTTTACAGTATTAATTGCATCTCCTTTTACTTCTTGAGTAGAATAACCTAATGATTTCTTCTCTCTTTTAATACCTAATGCAGTAACAACTACTTCATCAAGTGTGTTTTCACTAGATACCATTGTTACATTGTAGATACCACTGTCATCAACGGTTCTTGTTAAAGTACTCATACCAACAAAACTATAGCGAAGTACTTCGCCAGTGTTTGCCATGATAGTATAATTACCATCAAAATCGGTTTCAGTACCTCTAGTTGTACCATCGATTAAAATACTTACTCCGGGAAGTGGACCTGATTCGTCACTCACATTTCCGGAAATTGTTCTGTCTTGTGCAAAAGTAAATTGCACAACAAACGCTAGTAATAGCGTTAAAATTCCATTAAACTTTGTTTTCATTATGTAATTATTTGAATTAATATGAAATTAATATGTGTCAAAAATCTTAAAAAAAAGTTAATAAACCTAGTTTTTACCTAAAAAAAACCAAAAAAAGTTAACTAAATGTTAAGAAAAATATTGGCATCACTATCGAGATGTAAAAATTTCAATAAGGTTGCGTTGAATTTATTTTAAAATTTTGATTTTTTATCAAGATTAAATTAATGTAGTTGTTGATATTTTGTCCAAAAAAAATCGCTCGTCAATTTGACGAGCGATTTTGAATATTATAGATTGTATAATCTAAATATATTTACATACTTACTTCAAAAACAGTTGTTTCAGAATATTCAAATGCACCACCTTCTGCAATTGTTTCTCCATTATACACTAACTGATAATGATTTGTTCCATCACCATAAGCATCAAAAATTGTAAATGTATAAGTTCCATCAACTAAGCAAAATGCTTGTGAAAAAGATGCCATACCTCCGTATGCACCACCAGCTCCTCCAGAAGCAACTACGTTGTCATCAGAATCTAAAAGCTCCCATGAAGTTTCTTCAGCCCAGTCATCAAACGTAATGCTTAATACAACTTCATTATAAGGGCATACCTGTCTTACTTTTAAGGTGATATTTTCACCAGTATATAGTTCATCTTTATTTTCAAATCCTAAAACTAAAGTTTCTCCATTTTCTCCAATATTTATATCAGATATATTAACAGAAAATGTACCAACATTTGAATTTGCAGGTACTGTAACAGATGTAGGAACATTATAAGAAGCAGGGTCTGCTGTCGATAGATCTGAAAGTACATTTATATTAAATGTTCTATCCGAACTAGATACTTGAGTTGTATAAACTTTAATGTCATTTGTACTTGAACCATCTAATTCAACTCCAAAATCATAAGAAGTATTCTCAAAAGCTATATAATTAATAGTTTCATCGTCATCATCACATCCATTGAATGCAAAAAACGAAAGTGAAATCATTAATAAAAAAGTGATTTTTTTCATAATTTTAATGTTTTTATTAAGTTTAACCTTGTTATAAAATGCTAATCTTAATTGTTATATGTAAACCACCTTTTTTAGGTGGTTTACAACTTTAATAATTTTTTATTCGTTTATAAAAGGATTATTCTGAATTTCAGATTGTGGTATTAAGAAACCTAATCTATTATCATCATAAGAAACAGATACCCCAACATTTGATAAGTGATTACCTCCTCTTGTAACTGTAGCCTTATTTCTCTTCATGGCTAAATAACTCTTACCTTCACCCCATAACTCAATTCTAGTTTGTAAGTAAATTTCATCTAGTAAAGATTTTCCAGAAAGTCCATCTACATACGATGCATCTGGAACCCTTTGATCTAATAAGAATTTTAATGATGCTTTTGCACCACCTTCATCACCACTTTGTGCGGCAGCTTCTGCATGTAATAAATACATTTCAGCAACTCTCATATATACATAATCTGTTTCAATATTTCTCTGACCTCCAATTTTTCTATTTGGATCATAAAACTTATTTATAGGTAATAAGTGATAGTAAGATCCTGGATTATAATTGAATTGTCCTTTTCTAATATCATCAGCATCTATTGCATCAAACAATAAAGCATCCATTGCTTTTGCATCACCTGCCCAAGCATAACTATAAGTAAAAACATCCATTTGGCCCCACCATGAAATTAAATCTAAGCCATTATCTAAAGTTATATCAACACCCCACATCCATCCAGAAGTACTTACATCATTAAATCCTCCTGTCATTTGGTCTGCATTCATTAGATTAAACCCACCATTTGCAAGAATATCTCCAGCATGTGTTTTAGCATTAGAGAAATCTCCCATAGCTCCATAAGTATATGCCAATAAAGCTTTAGCTACATATTTGTTTACTTCATTTTTTGCAGATCTATTAAATGTTTCTAATAAAGGGATTGCATCATTCAAATCTTTTACAATCAATGCATACACTTCAGAAGCAGCGCTTTTAGGCTGATTTGGATCTGTTGGGTTTGTATAAATTGGTAAAATAAGTTCTGATGGATTATAGCTATTTTGAAAAAATTGTGCCAAATAAAAATACCCATAAGCTCTTAAAGCTTTCGCCTGACCAAGAATATGTTTGTTAGCTTCTAATTCAGGAATAACATCATTACCGCCAGCTGCATCAATTACTAAGTTGGCAGATCTAATAATTCTGTAGTAATATCTCCACACTTGATAATTATCTTGATAGGTAAAATCTTGTGTAGTTTGAAATTCAGTAATAGAACGATACCAACCATAAGTACTTACGGAAAGAGCCATATCACCTGTAAGCATATCACTATAGATGTCATAACCTTTTTGACCAAAATCATCATGACCTGTTGTTCCACCTGTTCCTGTTTCAAACATAAGTGTATAGATACCCTTCAAACTACCTGCAATAATATCAGGATTATTGGCAGCTGCATCTTGTATTTGTTCCTGAGTTAAAAACTCAGTTGGGGAAACTTCTAAGAATTCCTCAGTACAACTTGAACTAATCCCTCCAATAAAAATGAGAATTAGTATATATTTTAATGTGTTTTTCATAATTTCTTTTATTTTTCAAATTAAAACTTAACTCTTAAACCAAGTGAAAAGTTTGTTAAAGGTGAATAAACATATCTTTCAGATGCTCCGGTTTCTGTTTGTGTAGGATTAAATCCTTGTCTTTCAGACCATAAGAATAAATTATCACCTGAGACCCAAATATTCACACTAGAAAGCCCACTATTTGGAAGGTCTTTTTCTCCAAGTGTAAATCCAACTCTAAAGTTATTAAAAGCTAAATAATCTGTTTTAGTTAAGAATCTTGTAGAACGAGAAGCAACATTAGTGTCATAACCACTTGATAATCTTGGTACATCTGTAATGTCTCCAGGCTGTTGCCATCTATCTCTAATATCTGTACTCCAATTAGCCCCACCAATTTTATCATTGTCCATTAAGTCTTGGTAATTACCATCAAATCCATAACCACCATAACTATATATAAATTGTGTGCTAAAATCAAACCTTTTTAATCGAGCATTTAATCTAAAAGCACCACTTAATGTAGGTATTGCAGATTTGCCAACATATTTTTGAGTTGCATCAGCATATTTTTTTGTAGTTGTTTTGCTGATTTCATGATCAGGATTTTCATCAGTATATTCATATAATGAACTGATTCCTTCACCACCATCAATACTTCCATTATTATTTTCATCATGATAATATTGATACCACATAGCTGCTCCATTTGCAGGATCAACTCCAGCCCATTCTCTCATATAAAAATCAAATAAAGAATGACCAGCAGATCTACCATAACTTCCCGCAATATCTAATAATTTTTCTTCACCAGTTGCTGGATCGATAGGCATAGTAGTTAATTCGTTATTTAAGAATGCACCATTAGCACTAATATCAAATTTATAATCTTCTGTATTAATGATATGAGCTGTAACATTAAATTCAAAACCACTATTTCTTAGTTCACCATCATTTACAGTTTGTAGCGCGTAACCTACAGAAGGTCCAACTCTTCTATCAAACAATAAGTTGTCTGTGTCTTTAATATAATAATCAAGTTCAGCATCTAGGAAATTCCAAAGAGAGAATTCTACACCAGTTTGAAACATAGTAGAAGTTTCCCAAGTTAAATCTGGGTTACCAATATCTCTTGCGGAAATAGAAATTTCACCATTTAAGTTACTTACATTAAATGTATTATAACCAGGATAGAAACCTACACCAG
>DAOUQH010000041.1 GCA_030625645.1 Flavobacteriia bacterium
CACAAAGTTTAGAATATCATCCAGCTAATAAATATTCTAAAAATTCAAAATTGAAATGTACTTTTATAGAAATTCAACAGGTTGAAAAAACAAATGCCATCGTTATTAGCCGTCCGTTTTGGATGTGGGGTGCCGAAATGGGTGTTAATGAATATGGGGTAACAATTGGTAACGAAGCAGTTTTTACAAAACTTAAGGTTGCAAAAAAAGGTGTTTTAACAGGAATGGATCTTTTACGTTTGGCTTTAGAAAGAGCTGATTCCGCTTTAAAAGCTAAAGAAATTATTATTGAACTTTTGCAAAAATACGGACAAGGTGGCGTTTGTGGTTTTCAGGATAAAGGGATGTTATATCATAATAGTTTTATTATTGCAGATAAAGAAGAAGCTTGGGTTTTGGAAACCGCCGGAGAATTTTGGGTTACTAAAAAAGTAGAAGATTATTATGCCATAAGTAATGGTTTAACGATTGGTTCAGATTATGATGAAATTCATTTTGATGCTGAAAATTTTGCTAGAAAAAAAGGTTGGGTAAAAGGAAAGTTTCATTTTGCGAATGCTTTTTCAGATTTTTTATATACTACTTTTTCTGCATGTAAAACAAGAAAAAATAGAGCAGATGAAATATTAAAAAACACTTTTGAAAAAGTAAGTGTAAGATCTGCTATTGCACATTTAAGAGATCATGATAATACTAATTTTAACCCTTCTAAACCATTATTAGGAAATACTATTTGTGCTCATGCGGGAAATTCGATTACTCGAAATGCTTCGCAAACAACAGGCTCAATGATCGTTCATTTAAAAGATAAGAATTTTACGATTTGGGCTACAGCTACTTCTGCTCCATGTGTTTCGATGTATAAACCTATCTGGTTTGAGAATCAAACTGTATCAGATTTAGGAGAAGAATTAAAGGAATTTTATAATGAGAATTCTTTTTGGTGGAAACATGAATTATTACACAGGGAGATTTTAAAAGATTATCAAAATAGAATCAAAATTATTGAATTTCAAAGAGATGAAATTGAGAATAAGTTTTTAGATTTAGTTAGTTCTAATAGACAAAGAGGATTTGAGTTCTCGCAAAAATGCTTTAAAATACATAGTCAAATGATTAAGGAATGGATAGAAATTATAAGAAAATCACCAATTAAAAATAGTCCGAATTTTTTATATAAAAACTATTGGAAAAAGCTGAATACGAGCGTAAAAATTCCTTTGTAGATATTATTCTTTTCTAATTCCTTTATCGATTAATATTTCAATTATTTGATGTCGGATTGTATAAACTCTTCCGAGCATTATTCCTGCGTTAAGCGAAAAAATTACAGCACTTATATGCTCTAAGTGTACAAATTCATGTACAATATCTCTTTTAAATATGTTTAACAGAATAAGTAAAAACAGAAGTATTCCTCCAATCAAGTCAAAATCTTTAACAATTTGATGTCCTTTATTATCCCATGTTACATTTTGAATTCTACTTAAAATTGCACCTAAAATTATTCCGATAAAGAAAGCCAAAATAGGATATTTTAAAGGTATTGCATCTTGAATAAAATGCATAATTGATAGAAAAACAAATAAAAAAAACATAAAAACAAAAAACCATAATTGGCGTTTCACTTTTTTATCAACATTTCGTTTTTTTGTTTTGGTCATTGAATTAGGGGGAAATTAATACTAGGCTACTGTAATTATCAAATCATCTGCATTAATAATCTCTCCCGCATTCAGATGTATCTTTTCAATTATAAAATCACTTGGTGCAGTAACTGTAGTTTCCATTTTCATGGCTTCAATGATAAATAAGGGTTCATTTTTATTTACTTTTTGTCCTTTTTTAACCATAATATTTGATAGTAATCCTTGTAAAGGCGCACCAATTTGATTTGGATTATTGGAATCCACCTTTTCATTTTCATGTTTTTCAATATTGAGAGATTCATCTAATATCTGAATATTTCTGGCTTGACCATTTACTTTAAAGAAAACTGTTCTATAACCATCTTCATTTGGTTTATTTATTGAAAGTAGCTCGATAATAATTACTTTTCCTTTATCAATTTGGATCATTATTTCTTCTCCTTCTTTTAAACCATAAAAGAAATTTTCGGTAGGAATTTTGGTTAGTTTTCCATATTCTAAATAATTATCATGTGCTTCATTCCAAACTTTCGGATATAATTTATAGGATAAAAACTCAGTAAAATCTAATTCTTTCGGACTTCCTTTTTGATACTTTCTTTTAAAACTAGCAAATTCTTTATCGAAGTCTACAGGTGCTAAATGAGCATTTGGACGATTGGTATATGGTTTTTCATCTTTTAAAATTATTTTCTGTAGTTTTTTTGGAAAACCACCAAGCGGCTGACCTAAGTCTCCTTTGAAAAAACTTTTTACCGATTGAGGAAACGAAATTGTTTCTCCTTTTTCTAATACATCATCAACACTAAGATTATTGCTTACCAAATACAAAGCCATATCACCAACAACTTTAGAACTTGGAGTAACCTTTACCAAGCCACCAAATAGTTTGTTAACATCGGCATACATTTTGGTAATTTCATGAAATCTATCTGCTAATCCAAGTGATTGTGCCTGTGGCTTTAAATTTGAATATTGTCCACCCGGAATCTCATGTTTGTACACTTCACCTGTTCCGGCTTTTAATCCAGATTCGAAAGGGTAATAATATTCTCTAACCACTTCCCAATAATTGGAATATTCATTTAGAGAATCAATATTTACAGGATTATTTCTTTTGTGATATTTCAACATTTCTGCAATCGAATTAAAATTAGGTTGTGAAGTTAAACCAGATAATCCGCCTAAAGCGACATCAATTACATCAACACCAGCATCTACTGCATTGAGATAAGTGGCAGCCTGAATTGATGATGTATCATGTGTATGCAAATGAATAGGAATATTAATTTCTGATTTTAAGGCTGTAATTAATTCTTTAGCTGCAAGAGGTTTTAATAAACCTGCCATATCTTTAATTGCCAAAATATGTGCTCCAGCATTTTCAATATCTTTTGCTAACTGCAAATAATATTTTAAGGTATATTTTGTATTTTTTATATCGAGTAGATCCCCAGTATAACTTATAGCTCCTTCTGCCAATCCATTAGTTCGTTTTCTTACGTGATTAATTGCAGGACCAATAGATTCCATCCAGTTTAGTGAATCGAAAATTCTAAAAATATCTACTCCCGTTTCCCAGGACTTTTCTACAAAGGCTTCAATTAAATTATCGGGGTATGCTGTATATCCAACACCATTTGATCCTCGTAACAACATCTGTAATAATGTATTAGGCATTGCTTTTCGCAAAAGAGCTAATCTACCCCATGGGTTTTCATGTAAAAAACGCATACAAACATCAAAAGTAGCACCACCCCAAACTTCCATACTAAAAATATCAGGATTATTTTTTGAATAACCTTCAGCAACCTTAAGCATATCGATAGTTCTCATTCTAGTAGCCAACAAGCTTTGATGCGCATCACGCATTGTTGTATCGGTATAATGAATTTTCTTTTCATTTTTTAACCATTCGCTAAATTTCTCAGGACCTAATTCGGTTAAAAGATCCTTAGTTCCTTTCGGATGTTCTGTATAAATATCCCATTGAGGAATTTTTGGTGTAGAAAAAACTTTGTTAGGATTGATTTCTTTTACATTTGGATTGCCATTAATAGTAGTATATGCAAGATATTTTAAAATTTTACTCGCACGATCTCTCGAAACTTTAAAATCAAAAAGCTCAGGAGTATTTGCAATAAAATTTACTGTAATTTTTCCTTCCTGTAAAGTTTTGTTGCTTAATAAGTTTTGAAGAAATGGAACATTCGTTTTTACACCTCTAATTCTAAATTCACTAAGTGCTCTAATCATTTTACGAATAGAACCATCTAATGTTCGGCTATGGGCCGAAACTTTTATCAGCATAGAATCAAAAAATGGAGAAATTTTCACTCCTTGATATAAGCTTCCCGCATCTAACCTAATTCCAAATCCAGCAGCAGAACGGAAAGTTGTAATTGTACCATAATCTGGTTTAAAATCATTGGCAGGGTCTTCGGTAGTAATTCTACACTGAATGGCATAACCATTTAAATCGATACTTTTTTGATCGTAGATCTTGATTTGTTCATCACTTAATTTATATCCACCGGCAACAAAAAGTTGTAGTTTTACTAAGTCAATATTTGTTACCATTTCGGTAACTGTATGTTCTACTTGAATCCTTGGGTTTACTTCAATAAAATAAATACTACTATCTTCATCAACTAAAAATTCAACTGTACCAATATTGTTATAATTTACTGCTTTTGTTATCGCAGTTGCATATTTAAAAAGCTTTTGTCTAATTTCTTCATCTACGTTGTATGATGGAGCAATTTCAACTACTTTTTGATAGCGACGTTGTACCGAACAATCTCTTTCGTATAGATGTACCAAGTTTCCATGATTATCTGCGGCAATTTGTACTTCGATATGTTTTGGATTTTCAACATATTTCTCTAAAAAAACGGTATCATCTCCAAAAGCATTTAAAGCTTCGCGTTTACTTTCGGGGTAAGATTTTTCTAATTCTTCTATCGTTCTAATAACACGCATTCCTCTACCGCCACCTCCTGATGCTGCTTTTAACATTAAAGGAAAACCAATTCTTACAGCTTCTTCGATTGCAATTTTAATATTTACAAGCTCATTTTTATTGCTCTCAATAATTGGAATATTATTCTCAATGGCTACTTTCTTAGCTTTAATCTTGTCGCCTAAAGCTTCTAAGACTTTTGGCTTAGGACCGATAAAAATGATATTATTTTTTGCACATTCTTGGGCAAATTCTGCATTTTCACTCAAAAATCCATAACCTGGATGTATAGCATCTGCATTCTTTTCTTTAGCAATTTTGATGATTGCCTGAATATCTAAATATGGTTTCAAGGGTTGGTCATCGCTTCCTACCTGATAAGATTCATCACATTTATAACGATGAAGAGAATAGCGGTCTTCGTAAGTGTAAATACCGAGCGTCTTAACATTAATTTCTGTACAGGCTCTAAAAATACGGATGGCTATTTCGCCACGATTGGCTACGAGAACTTTTTTTATTTTCATTTTGGGTAAGATTTGGTTGATTTTATGCTTTTAAAGTTAGCAATCACAAATCTTTAATCAAAATATTTTTTAATTTAATATTAAAAATATTTTTTAAAGCTTAATCGTAGATGATTTTTGCAGTTCTATAATTTAGATAATTTATCCATTAACTCCTCATATTTTCTATCCCAACCTCGCCATCTTCCAGCACCACTTATAGATTCATTATGAAATAATGTAATAAATGTTCCTTCTACTCTTTTTACTTCTTCAGCTAATTTATAAATAGTATCAAAGGATCTTTTTGTTGATAAATTTAGATAATCTTTTAAAGTTCCATCCATTACAGCAAATGGCATTACTTTTAGCGGAGTTTGTATTTCAAAGTCCAAATCATAAAAATAAAACGGAGTGCATGTACCTGCTCTAAATCCATAATGTTGTGCAAAACCCATAGTATAATCTTCAGCTATTTCTACATCGACTAAATTTTGATAAGTTTCGGGTAATTCTACTCTTAAAAAATGCTGTCTGGATCTAATAACTGGAGTATTAACAATTGCCTCCATTCGTTTCTTTTCCTGTTTTAATTTCTCGTCATTTTTCATTGTAAAATAGGAGGGATGCAAACCAACTTTAGCATAATCGGCTACATTTTTAATCAAAAGTTTGTAATTAGAATTTTTTATTGAAATATTTTTATCATAAGTGGAATAATCTCCCAACTGGAAGAAGAAAATAGTTTGAATTTTAAATTTTTTCTGTAAAGAAATTAGTTTATCATAAACGTCAAAAGGATCTTGTTTTACATTAGAGATTACCATAAACCGCTCTATTAAACGATGAATTTTAAATCCAAAAAGATCTTTTATAATGGCACCTATTGAGCGAACAAATCCTTTATACTTATAATCAAATGCAATATCAACGTCTATAGTTGGGATAAACTCAAATTTTCTATTTTCAAACTTATAATCAGGATAAATTTCTATTAAAATATTTTTTATTTTTAAAGCCCAAATATCAACTATTGGCTTATCTAAAAATTTATTTTGATAAGCCAAGCTTTCTTCTGCTGGAAACCTTTCAAATTCATCTTTTACATGTGGCAAATATTCTTCATATCGACTTAATAAATAAAAACTAGCAGCAAAAACATCAAAAGGTATTGGTGAAGATGAATTTACTTGAAAAAAACAAGAAGTATCTTCCCATTTTGTTACATTCAAATCTGGATAATCAATTCCCTGATTAAATAACAAGTCAATACTTTTAACAAAAAATTCATTCCCTAAAGGTTTTTTTGTATAGGATATTTTTAAGCCATCATGGGCAATAAAAGTTTCTACTTTTGTTGTGAAATCAACAGGAATTTGTAATATTCTTGTGAAAATATGTTTAAAAGTATAAGTTACTCTTGGCGTAATTTTATGGGTGTAAACTAATAGCATTTACTTATCTAGATTTAAAAATCAAATGTATAAAAAATGTTTTAAGTTTTGGTTTAAGTTGTAATTCAAACTATAAAAAATTAAATAATTCCTTCATCGGCAAAACTGTAATATTCTTTTTCGGTAATTATTAAGTGATCCAAAACTTTAACATCTAACACTTCACCTGCATTTTTTAATTTTTTGGTTAGATTAATATCTGAATTGCTTGGCTTTAAAGTTCCAGATGGATGATTATGACAAAGAATAATCCCGGTTGCCGAAAATTCTATTGCTTTTTTAAACACCAATCTAGAATCTACTAAAGTTCCAGTTATACCACCTTTACTTAAATTTGCTTTATGTAGAATTTTATTCGAATTATTCAAATAAACTATCCAAAATTCTTCATGTTGCAAATCTCCAATTACAGGCTGCATCACTTCAAAAATATCATTACTACAAGTAATTTTTGTTTTTTGCATAGCTGCTTCAAGCCTTCTTCTTTTTCCAATTTCTAAGGCAGTAATTATTGAAATCGCCTTTGCTTCTCCTATTCCTTTAAATTTCACCAAATCAATTACTGTCATTTTTGCAAGTTCATTCAAATTATTATCAACAGTTGATAAAATTCGTTTTGCTAATGCAACTGCATTCTCTTCTCTATTTCCAGACCCTATTAAAATAGCTATTAATTCAGCATCCGATAAGGCATCTTTTCCTTTTATTAGTAATTTCTCACGAGGACGATCATCTTCGTTCCAATTTTTTATTGTAAAAGTTGAATTAGTTGGATTCATTTTTTCTTTAAAGATATAAAAGAAAAAACAATACATTTGTATCATAATCATTATTAAATTAACCATGAAGATTATCATAGCCGGAGCTGGTGAAGTTGGATTTCATCTTGCAAAATTACTTTCTTACGAATCACACGAAATTACATTAATTGATAAAGATGAAGAGCGATTGATTTATGCTGATACTAGATTGGATATTAAAACTTTACAACAAGATGCAACTTCTATTATAGGTTTAAAAGAAGCAGATATAGAACATACTGATTTATTAATTGCAGTAACATCTTCTGAAACAACTAATATCACAATTTGTGTAATTTCAAAAAAACTAGGAGCAAAAAAGACCATTGCCAGAATAAGAAACACAGAATTTACTGATTTTAAAGATGAGATAAATTTTACGAAGTTAGGTATAGATGAGTTAATATCAACTGAAGAATTAGCTACTAACGAAATCAAATTACTACTTGAAAAAGATGCCTTTCATCAATCTCATGAATTTGAAAATGGATTATTAACTATGTTGGGTATAACCCTATCAGATTCTGCACCAATTATTGGGATGTCAGTTAAAGAAGCTGCTGCTACTTTTTCTGAAATTCATTTTATGCCTATCGTAATTCAATTAAAATCTACTCAAGAAACCATAATTCCTAGAGGAGATACAGTTTTTAATGCAGGTGATCATGCTTATTTTATTACAACCCCAGAAGGTGTTGAAGAATTACAAAAATTATCTGACATTGTAAGTAAAGAGATTAAAAATGTAATGATCTTAGGGGGGAGTGGAATTGGTTTAAAAACTACCCAAGAGCTTTGTAATAAAAAATTTAATGTAAAACTTATTGAAAAGAATAAAGAGAAAGCAATTGAATTGGCCGAACAACTTCCTGAGGCACTGGTTATTTATGGAGATTGTAGAGATGTTGAACTATTAGAAGAGGAAAATGTTGATGAAATGGATGCTTTTATTGCAGTTACCGGTAGATCAGAAACCAATATAATGTCTTGTTTGGTTGCAAAATCTAGAGGTGTAAATAGGACTATTGCTTTGGTACAAAACATTGATTATTTTAAACTTTCAAAAAATATTGGAATAGATACTTTAATCAATAAAAAATTATTAGCTGCTAATAGTATTTTTAGACATATTAGAAGAGGTAATGTTTTGGAAATAACGATATTAAATGATGTAAGTGCTGAAATTTTAGAATTTGAAGCTAAAGAAAATTCAAAAATTACCAAAAAAGATATTCGAGATTTAAAATTTCCTAGAAATGCTATTATCGGTGGTGTAATAAGAAACAATAAAGGATTTATTTCACTTGGAGGTTTTCAAATTCAGGCAGGAGATAAAGTTGTAGTTTGTTGTTTACCACAAACTATTTCGAAAGTTGAAAAATTATTTAATTAGGTTTTTATAAACTATTCAAAAAATTATTATGAAAATTTAAAAGCATGAAAAAACTCAATTTCAAGATCATTTTACAAATGATGGGTTTTTTACTCATTTTCAATGGTTTATTCATGCTATTATCTGTAATAGTTAGTTTATATTATGATGATGGTGCTTCTCAAGGTATCCTTTATGCCGGACTTTTATCTATGGCAGTTGGTGGTTTATTCCAATTTGCTACAAAAGGGTTTAAAACGCAAATTAAAAAAAGGGAAGGATATTTAGTAGTAACTTTGGGTTGGATCATTATGTCATTATCTGGAGCATTACCCTATATTTTTACAGGTGCAATTCCATCTTTTACCAATGCTTTTTTCGAAACAATGTCGGGATACACCACAACCGGTGCATCTATTTTAAATGATATTGAAAGTATGCCAAAGAGTATTTTATTTTGGCGAAGTACAACACATTGGATTGGTGGTATGGGAATTATAGTATTGGCAATAGCAATTTTACCATTACTGGGAATTGGAGGAATGCAGTTGTTTTCTGCGGAGGCACCAGGGCCATCTGCCGATAAATTACACCCAAGGATTACAGATACTGCAAAGCGTTTATGGTTAATTTATTTCAGTTTAACTGTGGCAGAAGCGATACTATTAAAAGTAGCGGGTATGGGTGTTTTTGATGCTGTAAATCATGCAATGTGTACGCTTTCTACAGGTGGTTTTTCTACCAAAAATGCCAGTGTTGCTTATTGGAATAATCAACCTGTAATTCAATATATTATAATAATTTTTATGTTCTTGGCAGGTACCAATTTTGTATTGAGCTATTATGCTTTCAAAGGAAAATTTAAAAAAGTTTTTTATGATGAAGAACTTAAAATATATTTTATTATCATTGTTCTGTTAACAACGATTTCTGCAATATTAATTTATTACTTTGCTGGTGTTTCAAAAACTCCAACAGAGATTCAAGCTATAGCGCATCCAATGGTAAATGGATTAGCAGAGAGTTCTTTTCGGCATGCATTATTTCAAGTTATAGCTGTTATTACAACAACTGGTTTCGTATCTGCCGACTTTTCAATTTGGACACCATTTTTATCTGTTATATTTTTCTTTTTGATGTTTATTGGTGCATCAGCAGGATCAACTGCAGGAGGTGTGAAAATCGTTCGTCATATAATAATGCTTAAAAATGGTTTTTTAGAATTTAAACGAACTCTACATCCCAACGCAATTATACCTGTAAGGTATAATGGAAGAGCGGTAACTCGTGGTATTGTATTTAATATTATGGCCTTTTTTATATTATATTTGGTTGTTTTTGCTATTGGAGCAAGTGTATTTGCACTTCTAGGATTAGATATCATTACAGCCGCAGGTGCTTCGGCTTCATCATTAGGTAATGTTGGACCGGCATTTGGTGATTTGAGTCCGGTAAATAATTATGATTCTCTACCTTCTTTTGGAAAATGGTGGTCGGCATTTTTAATGTTATTAGGGAGATTAGAATTATTTACAGTTTTAATAGTTTTAACCCCTTATTTTTGGAGAAATAATTAAAACACCTCCTTTTCGCTTAATTTTTTTATAATTCGTCAGGATTCTTGTTTGGTTTAAATTGAAAAATCAGCTAATTTCTTTAACTTGCCAGTATTCATAAAATTCTTGAAATATATGTTACGAAAAGAAGCTTATATACCCCAAAATAAAATCAGAATTGTTACAGCAGCGTCACTATTTGACGGTCATGATGCCGCTATTAACGTAATGCGAAGAATCATTCAATCTACAGGTGTAGAAGTAATTCATTTAGGTCATGATCGAAGTGTTGAAGAAGTTGTGAATACCGCTATTCAAGAAGATGCTAATGCAATAGCAATAACTTCATATCAAGGTGGTCACAATGAGTATTTTAAATACATGTATGATCTTTTACAGGAAAAAGGAGCTTCTCAAATCAAGATTTTTGGAGGAGGAGGAGGAGTGATTCTTCCGGAAGAGATTGAAGAATTAATGGAGTATGGTATTAGCAGAATATATTCTCCTGATGACGGTAGGGAAATGGGATTACAAGGAATGATAAATGACCTAGTTGAAAAATGTGATAGTCCAAGTCCATCCCTAATCCTTCCCGAAGGAAAGGGAATACAGGATTCTTTAAAAAACAAAGATGTAAATACCATAGCCAGGTTAATTACATTAGCAGAAAATAACCATAACGACTTTATTGAGATATTTAAAGGCACTTCTCTTTCGAGGAAAACAGAAAAAGGGGTTTGTCCTGTACTCGGAATTACCGGAACAGGTGGAGCAGGAAAATCATCATTGGTAGATGAATTAGTAAGAAGGTATTTAGCAGATTTCCCTAATAAAACTATCGCAATTGTATCGGTAGATCCAACCAAAAGAAAAACAGGTGGAGCTTTATTAGGGGATAGAATACGTATGAATTCTATCAATAACGACCGAGTTTATATGCGTTCTCTGGCAACACGGCAATCAAATTTAGCCTTATCAAAACATGTTGATGATGCTTTATCAATACTTAAAACTGCTCAATATGATCTAATTATTTTAGAAACTTCAGGGATAGGTCAATCTGATACAGAAATTTTAGATTTCTCGGATGTTTCTCTTTATGTGATGACTCCCGATTATGGTGCGGCAACACAATTAGAGAAAATTGATATGATCGATTTTGCTGATATTATTGCATTAAATAAATTTGATAAAAGGGGAGCTTTAGATGCTTTACGCGATGTAAAAAAACAATACCAGCGTAATAATAATCTTTGGGAAGAAGAAATTGATTCAATGCCAGTAATTGGTACGATAGCTTCACAATTCAATGATCCAGGAACTAATAATTTGTATGATCTCATCATTAAAAAGATTAAAGAAAAAACGGATGCAGATCTTAATAGTTCTTTCGAGATATCTAATGCAATGAGTGAAAAACAGTTTATCATTCCGCCAAATAGAACTCGTTATTTATCTGAAATTACTGAAAATAATCATAATTATGACAAATGGGGTATAGAACAAAGCAAAATAGCTCAAAATTTATATGGTATTTACAAAACAATTGAAACTTTAAGTGATAATAGAATTGAGCTTTCTCAAAGCGGAATTAAAATAAACGATTCTACAAATAATAACGATTTAATTTCTCAACTTTTAGATACATTCAATAAGATAAAAATGGATCTAAATCCCCATAATTGGGAGATAATTTTAAATTTTAGCACAAAAAAACAGCGCTATAAAGATGAAATATTTAGCTTTAAAGTTCGCGACAAAGTAATTAATATAAAAACCCATTCTGAATCATTATCACATCTTCAAATTCCTAAAATTGTTTTACCAAAATATAAAGCTTGGGGTGACATTCTTAACTGGGTAATACAAGAAAATGTACCAGGTGAATTTCCTTATACAGGTGGAATTTATCCTTTTAAAAGAACTGGTGAAGATCCAACCAGAATGTTTGCTGGAGAAGGCGGACCTGAAAGAACTAACCGAAGATTCCATTATGTAAGTAAAGATTCTGATGCAAAACGGCTTTCTACTGCATTTGACAGTGTAACGTTATACGGAAATGATCCAGATTTAAGACCAGATATTTATGGTAAAATTGGAAATGCAGGCGTTTCCATTTGTTGTTTAGATGATCTTAAGAAATTGTATTCAGGTTTTGATCTAACAAATGCCATGACTTCAGTTTCAATGACTATTAATGGTCCTGCACCAATGATGTTAGGATTTTTTATGAATGCAGCCATCGATCAGGAATGTGAAAAGTACATTATTGAAAATAATTTAGAAAAAGAGGTAGAAAATAAAATCCAAAGATTTTATATAGAAAAAGGTATTGACAGACCAAAATATTTTGGTGAATTACCACAAGGAAATAATGGTTTGGGATTAATGCTTTTGGGTATTACAGGTGATAAAATTTTACCTAATGATATTTATCAAAAAATTAAATTAGATACACTTGCAAAAGTTAGAGGAACGGTCCAGGCAGATATTTTAAAAGAAGATCAGGCGCAGAATACTTGTATTTTTTCAACTGAATTTGCTTTGAAATTAATGGGTGATGTACAAGAGTATTTTATCCAAAATAATGTTCGTAATTTTTATTCAGTTTCTATTTCAGGTTATCATATTGCCGAGGCAGGGGCAAACCCAATTTCGCAATTAGCTTTTACTCTAGCAAATGGTTTTACTTATGTGGAATATTATTTGAGTAGAGGAATGGATATCAATAAATTTGGTCCAAATCTTTCTTTCTTTTTCTCAAACGGAGTTGATCCAGAGTATGCCGTTATCGGAAGAGTAGCTCGTAAAATTTGGGCAAAAGCTATGAAATTAAAATACGGTGCAAATTCACGAGCTCAAATGTTAAAGTATCATATTCAAACATCAGGTAGAAGTTTACATGCTCAGGAAATCGACTTTAACGATATAAGAACCACATTACAAGCGCTTTATGCAATTTATGACAACTGTAATTCCCTACATACAAATGCCTATGACGAAGCAATAACAACTCCAACAGAAGAATCTGTAAGACGTGCAATGGCAATTCAATTAATAATCAATAAAGAGTTGGGATTAACCAAAAATGAGAATCCAATTCAAGGTGCTTTTATCATTGAAGAACTAACCGATTTAGTAGAACAAGCAGTTTATACTGAATTTGATCGAATTACCGAAAGAGGAGGTGTTTTAGGTGCTATGGAAACCATGTACCAACGTTCAAAAATTCAAGAAGAAAGCTTGTATTATGAAGAGTTAAAACATTTGGGTAAGTTCCCAATTATTGGTGTAAATACTTTTTTAAGCAGTAAAGGTTCGCCTACAGTTGTGCCTCAAGAAGTTATTAGAGCAACAGAAAAAGAAAAACAACAACAGATTAATGTGGTTAATAATTTGATTAAAGCAAATAGCACAATTAGCCTCGAACAAATAAATACGCTTAAACAAAAAGCTATTGAAAATGAAAATATTTTTGAGCAATTAATGGAGACTTCAAAAATTTGTTCTTTAGGGCAAATTACATCGGCATTATTTGAAGTTGGTGGGCAGTATCGCCGAAACATGTAAGCAGAGAACCAAATTTGTTTTTTCAAATTTGTGTGAATCGCTTATCCTAAATTCATTTTGGGATCTCAGAGAACCAAATTTGTTTTTTTAAATTTGTGTGAATCGCTTATCCTGAATTCATTTTGGGATCTCAGAGAACCAAATTTGTTTTTTCAAATTTGTGTGAATCGCTTATCCCGAATTCATTTTGGGATCTCAGAGAACCAAATTTGTTTTTTCAAACTTGTGTGAATCGCTTATCCTGTAAAATGGGATGGTATGTAACCAATATTAATCATTTTAAAAATATTTTTTATAATTTTGTTTTAATACAATTACATTTTTTTTAACTTAGTTTGAACCTTGAAAATCAATTTAATTATGGATAAAATTAATGAATACTATAATATAGCAATTGATAATATTGTTTTATATACTCCAAAAATTATTCTAGCATTAATAATTTTATGGGGAGGTTTTAAAATTATTAAAAAAGTAACAGATCTTACTAAAATTGGTTTAGAAAGAGCGGGTTTTACCAATAATATCACTCCGTTTGTAATTTCACTAGTAAACATAAATTTAAAAATTGGACTTTTATTTATTATAGCTACATTACTTGGAGCAGATTTAACAGGTTTAATAGCAATATTAGCTGCTGCAGGTTTTGCAATTGGTATGGCATTACAAGGAAGTTTAGGGAACTTTGCATCGGGGATATTGGTTTTAGCTTTTAAACCATATAAAACAGATGATTGGATTGAAATTAGTGATGAGTTTGGAAAAGTGGAAGAAATTGGGATTTTTAACACAAAAATTATCACTAGAGATAATAACACTCTTGTTATCCCAAATTCTCGTGTAACCGAATCAATTTTAACAAATTTCTCAGATAAAGGTACTCGTAGAGTTGAAGTGTATGTTCCTATTCCTTATTCAGAAAGTTTTCCAAGAGTGAAGAAAATGATATTAGATGTACTTCTAGAAATTCCTGAAATAAAAAATGATCCCCAACCAATAATTGAAATAGATAATTTTAATACCCATAGTGTCATACTTGCTGTAAGGCCTTACGCTGAACCAGATAAATATTGGACTGCAGCAAGAAAAACCAAGGAAGGTATTAAGAAATCATTTCATAAAAATAATATTAAAATTGCTTATGTAGAAGGATTTGATCTAGGAGAAATAGGTGAATAAACATAAAAATGTTAAAAAAAATTAACTTAAGGAATTTAATTTTTTGGTTAGCACCATTATTGTTTATATATATATTAAAATTTGTAGAACTTGATGAAAATAATCCCTCGGTTACAGCAACTTTTGCGGTTGCTGTTTTAATGGCACTTTGGTGGGTGTCAGAAACTGTACCTTTAGCTGTAACTTCATTAGTTCCTATTGCTTTATTTCCAATTTTAGGAATAATGAATGGAAAAGATGTTTCCTCAACATATTTTAACCATGTTATTTTTTTATTTCTTGGCGGATTTTTAGTGGCATTGGCCATACAAAAATGGAATCTTCACAAGCGTATCGCACTTAAAATATTATTGATTGTAGGAACCAAACCAGCAAAGATTTTATTGGGGTTTATGCTAGCTACAGCATTTTTATCTATGTGGATATCAAATACAGCAACAGCAATGTTAATGATACCTATTTTAATTTCAATAATAAATGAATTAGAAGAAATCAATACAAAAGAAGAGGTAAAGCATTTTTCGATTGGTTTACTTTTGTCCATTGCATATAGTGCTTCTATTGGTGGAATTGCAACTTTGGTGGGTACACCTCCAAATTTATCTTTTGCTCGTATTTTCAGTATTTATTTTCCTAATGCACCCGAAATTTCATTTGCAACCTGGTTTTTTTATGCATTTCCAATTGTGGTAGTAATGTTTTTTATTGCCTGGGTTTATCTTTATTTGGTCTTTGTAAAAAGAGAAAAAAAATGGAAAAATATATCGAGAGATAAATTACAAGAACTCTATAATAATCTAGGGAAATGGTCTTATGAAGAAAAAGTTATTTTTGTTATTTTCATTTTACTTGCACTACTTTGGTTTTTTAGAGCTGATATTTCTATAGGTGAATTTACCATTTACGGTTGGCAAAATATATTCAAAAATCCTTCCTACTTTAATGATGGAACTGTAGCCATTACTATTGGAATTATCCTATTTCTAATTCCTTCAAAACAAGATAAAGGTGAATTTATAATGGATTGGAAAACTGCTGAAAGTATTCCCTGGGAAATAATTTTGCTTTTTGGTGGTGGATTTGCATTAGCAACCGGTTTTAAAGAATCGGGTTTATCACAATGGTTT
>DAOUQH010000047.1 GCA_030625645.1 Flavobacteriia bacterium
ATTACAAAATACAATATATACATTTTATGTTAATCCACTATTTTTTTATAAGATGAATAAAAAAATATTTCAAACTTTGTTTAAATTAAATTATTTGAATAACTTTGTGGTCAGACCTCTTACCAATATATATTATGAATAAGAAAAATAAATTTGTAAAACCGGCACAATTTGCAGAGCATGAAATTATTAAGGCTATTGTTAGCAAAGAATGGGAGCATGGTGAAAACCTTTTGCCAGAAAGAGAATTGGCTGAATTATTAGGTATCACAAGACCAACTTTAAGAGAAGTTTTACAGCGTTTAGCTAGAGATGGATGGATAACCATTAAGCATGGAAGGCCAACTGTTATCAATGATTATATAGCAAATGGCGGAATAGGAATTTTAAAGTCATTGGTAAGTAATAATGAATATTCCTCCAATACATTGGTAAGAGATTGGTTGGAATTTAGAGTTTTAGTTTTACCTGATCTGGCTTTAAAAGCAATTCTACATAATGAAAATGAAATTATAAATATACTTGAAAATGCTCCTGATTTGGATACTTCAAGTAAGGAATTTGCTAATTATGATTGGAATCTGCAAATGCAATTAATAAAACAAAGTGATAATGCTATTGCAAAAATGCTCTTCAATGATCTGGCGGAGATATATCATAAAGAGAGCTCACTTTATTTTAGTGATCAAAAAACTAAAGAATTATCTCTAGCATATTATTTAAAATTGAAAAACTCAATATTAAATAATAAAATGAAGATCAAAAAAAATGTTAAACAAATGATGTTGATTAGTTTAAAAATTTGGGAAAGTAAAAATAAAAATAACTAATAAAATGAAACGATTTATAGAAAATTATCAGGGAGAAGAGTTTGATTTAATTGTGGTAGGAGGCGGTATTACAGGAGCAACAGTAGCTTATGAAGCAGCATCACGAGGAATAAAAGTAGCTTTGGTTGAGAAATCAGATTTTGGTGCAGCAACGTCTGCAGCTACTTCAAAAATGATTCATGGCGGTTTACGGTATTTATCAACATTTGAGTTTGGATTAGTTCGTGAATCTTTGAAAGAAAGGAGAGTACTTACAAATATTGCTCCTAATTTTATTCATCCAGCCTCTTTTTTGGTTGCAGTTTATAAAAAAGATAAAGTTCCAAACTCTATGTTAAAAATTGGAATGTTGTTGTATGATGCTTTTTCTTTTGATAAGAATCGATTATGGGATAAAAGCAAAGAAATGCCAAGTCATAAAAGTATTTCAGCTAAACAAATTTCAGAATTATTTCCAAATGCACTAACAGATGGATTAACAGGAGGACAAATGTATTACGATTGTGTTAGTCATTCTCCTGAACGATTTACTTTAGCATTTATTAAATCGGCAATAAAGTATGGAGCATCAGTCGCTAATTATACTCGTGTAGTTGATTTTATTACTGAAAATGATGATGAAATGAAAATAGTAAAAGGTGTTAGCGTAATTGATGAGTTATCAGGGAAAAGACAGGATATTAAAGGTAAACTAGTTATTAATTGTGCAGGTCCATGGGCTGATATACTTCTAGATAAAGTTAAGAAAAATGAAAATAATCATGAGCTAAGACGCTCAGAAGGAATTCATTTTATTACAAAAAAACTTATAGAGAAACATGTGTTTTTAGGCTCAACTGCACTTGGTAAGCATTTCTTTTTAATTCCATATAGAGATCATACATTAATTGGTACAACTGATAAAGAATTTATCGGTAATCCGGATGAATATAAAGTAACCAAAAAAGCAATTGTAGAATTGATGGATGACGTAAATAATTCTTTTGGAAATACTGAAAAAATTAAATACGAAGATATTATTTACACCTATGGTGGATTAAGACCTTTGGTTGAAGATCAAACAGAAGATGTTTACAATTCATCTCGTAAATATGAAATTACAGGTGAAAAGAAAAACGGAATAGAAGGTTTAATTACTGTTGAGGGTGGCAAATTCACTACCAGTAGGATGCTTGCCGAAAAAGCTATAGACAAAGCTTTAAGAATACTTAATTATCCAAATAAAAAATCAATTTCTGAAGATAATTATCTTGTTGCATGTGATATTGATAATTTTGAAGAATTTGTAGCTAAGAAACAAAAACAATACTCTGAATTTCCTCCAGAACAAATTGAATATTTAGCAAAGAGTTATGGTAATGAATTAGATGAATTATTTTCAATTTTTAAAGAAAACGAAAGTTTTAAAGAAACCCTAAATACTGATGGTGAGAATTTAGCACAGGTTCAATTTGCTATTAAAAATGAAATGGCGCGTACACTATCAGATATTATGATGCGTAGAACAGGTTTAGCTCTTTTAGGTCACCCAGGAAAAGAAACTATAATAAAGGTATCAAAGCTTGCAGCAAAAGAATTAAATTGGGATGATAAAAAGTTGGAAATGGAAATTAGTAAGATGGAAGAAATACTTCAAATTCCGGAATAAATAGATTAAAAAATAAATCAAATGGCAAATAAAGATATATTTCAACCACAATGGATTAAAGAAGCACCTGTAAAAGGTTCCTATCGTTCTATTTTTAAATATGGAGACCCAAAAGGTTTTAAGCATCCAAATGATATGCTTTTCCAAGAATTAAAAGAAAAATTTAAACTTACAGAAGATGATTTCCGCGAAAAAGAAACTACTGGAAACGAAATTGTTGATATAAGTATAGAAAGTAAATTAAGTGTAGCACAAATAGATAAATTTATTGAAATCTGTGGAAAGGAAAATGTTTCTTCAAAGGAATACGACCGTTTAAAATTTTCTTCGGGAAAAACCGTAGAAGAAAGTATGAAACTTCGTAGAAACAAGATTGGATTAATATCTGATTTGGCGGTTCACCCGCGCAATAAGGCTGAAATCTCTGAAATTGTAAAGTATTGTAATAAAGAAATAATACCCATTTACGTTTATAGTGGTGGCTCATCTGTTAATTTCGGATATTATCCTGAAAAAGGAGGTATAACACTTGTTATTTCTACACATTTGAATAAAATTGTAAAGCTCAACGAGTTAAATCAAACAGTAACAGTTGAAGCTGGAATGATGGGACCTGCTTTTGAAGAGGCTTTGAATAATTCACCAAAACTTTACGGCTCAAAACACAAATTCACTTGTGGTCATTTTCCTCAATCTTTTGAATACTCAACAGTTGGAGGCTGGTTTGTCACCTTAGGGTCTGGACAACAATCTTCTTATTATGGAGATGCAGGAGATTTAGTTCTAGGTGTTGAAATGATAAGTCCTTCTGGAAATATCATAACCAAAGAATATCCTGCAACTGCAACTGGTCCAAAAGTTTTGGATATAATAAAAGGAAGTGAAGGAATTTTTGGTATTGTAGTAGAATTGACTTGGAAAATATATAGACATCAACCAGAAAACCGACAGTATTTTAGTTTTATATTTCCAAATTGGGATGCAGCAGTTAATGCAACTCGTGAAATCTCTCAAGGTGAGTTTGGTATGCCAGCTGTTTTTCGTATTTCAGATGCAGAAGAAACACACCATGGTTTGAAATTATATGGTATTGAGAACACGGTATATGATAAATTGATGATCCTAAAAGGTTTTAAACCTATGGAAAGATGTTTGTTTTTAGGTACAGCAGATGGTGAAAAACAATTTACAAAGAATATTAAATCAAATGTAAAGAAAATTTGCAAAAAACATGGAGCAATGAATTTAACTTCTTTTCCTGTAAAAAAATGGGAACCTGGCAGGTATAAAGATCCATATTTGCGTGAAGATTTAATGGATTATGGAATAGTAATTGACACATTAGAAACGGGTGTTTCATGGGATAATCTACATCAGGTACACCAACAATGTAGAGATTTTGTAAAAAGCAGACCCGATACTATTTGTTTAACACATGCTTCTCACTTTTATGAGCAGGGCACTAATTTATATTTTATTTTTATTATCAAAGAAAATGATATTAAAGCATATATAGATTTTCAAGAAGGTTTATTAGATAAAATTCAAAAAAGTGGAGGTTCACTTTCACACCATCATGGAGTAGGGCGAATGATTGCAAAATGGATGCCCGAGCATCTTGGTGAAAACCAGATGAATGTTTTACGCTCATTAAAACAACATTTCGATCCCAATAATATTATGAATCCCGGAAAACAACTAATTGGTGGATAACCAAAACTGAAGAAAAAAGTAGTAATTAAATAATAAAAAATGATTCTTTCAATTGATTGTGGTACACAAAGTCTTAGGGCAATACTTTTTAACTTTAAAGGAGAAATTATTGATAAAGAACAAATATTTTACGAGCCTTATTTTAGTGAAAAAGTGGGTTGGGCTGAACAGAGAGCTGAAGTTTATTGGAATAGCTTGTGTAAAGCTACTAACATTTTAAAAAAGCGAAATCCAATAGGTTTTGAAAAGGTTAAAGGCGTTGGTGTTACGACTTTGCGTAATACGATGGTAAATGTGGATAGTGAAGTGAATACACTTCGCCCATCAATGACTTGGCTAGACCAACGGAATGCAAAAAATGTTTACAAACCTAATTTTGCTCTAAAGTTGGTTTTTAAAACTATTGGGATAGATTCTACATTACAAAAGATGGAGCAAAAAGGACATTGTAATTGGATACGTCAAAACGAACCTGAAATATGGAAAAACACATACAAATACGTACAAATTTCAGGGTATTTGAATGCAAAATTAACAGGAGAATTTATTGATTCTATTGCCTCGCAAGTTGGTTATATTCCTTTTGATTATAAAAAACAAAAATGGGCAAATCCTACTGACTTATTTGAAATTAGTTCAAAGCTTTATCCTATTGAAAAGGAAAAATTATCAAAACTAGTTAAGCCAGGAGAGGAAATAGGAAAACTTACTCAAAAGGCTTCTGATTTAACAGGAATTGCTTTGGGTACACCTGTAATTGCTTGTGGATCAGATAAAAGTTGTGAAACTTTAGGAATGGGAGTTATGGATACTAAAATGGTTAGTTTAAGTTTTGGAACTATTGCAACTATCCAAACTACCACACCAAAATATATTGAACCTAAACGTTTTTTTCCAGCTTATACATCGATTATTCCAGGTTACTGGAATCCAGAAATGGAAATATTTCGAGGTTTTTGGATGATTTCATGGTTTAAAAATGAATTTGCTTATAAAGAAGTTCAAGAAGCAGCTCAAAAGAATATTCCTGCTGAAGAAGTCCTAAATGAATTGCTTCATAAATCTCCACCAGGCGCAATGGGATTAATTGTTCAGCCCTATTGGTCGCCAGGTTTAGGAGAAAAATATGCCAAAGGTGCAATGATTGGTTTTGGTGACGTTCATAAAAAGGAACATATTTATAGAGCTGTAATTGAAGGTCTTGCTTATGGTATGCTCGATGGAATGCAAAGATTGGAAAAACAAGGAAATCTACAATTTGAAAAATTAGCAGTTTCGGGTGGTGCTTCGCAAAGCGATGAAATTTGTCAAATAGTTGCTGATGTTTTCAATATGCCACTTGTTCGTGGAAAAACATACGAAACTTCAGGTTTAGGAGCAGCAATAATTACAGCTTATGGAATAAATGAATTCTCCTCAATAAATGAAGCTGTTAAAAACATGGTTGAACATACCAAAACTTTTTATCCAAAAGCTGAAAACACAAAAATTTATAAAGCACTTTACGAGGATGTTTATTTAAAAATGTATAAAAATTTAAAACCGCTTTATAAGCGAATTAGAGAAATTACAAATTATCCGATAGATTAATAAAGTAGCTTAAAACGAGATTAAATTATAAAAGAAACTTTTATTAAATAATTGATATTAATTTATTAAAAAGTGTGAATTTAATTTTATTTTTGCAGATGCAAGATAAAGTCCTAATATTAGATTTTGGTTCACAGTTTACACAACTCATAGCTCGTAGAGTTAGAGAACTCAATATTTATTGTGAAATTCATCCTTTTAATCACGTAAAAGTTGATGTAAATAATTATAAAGCAGTTATTTTATCTGGAAGTCCGCATTCTGTAAGAGGTGAAAATGTACCACATCCCGATTTATCACAAATCAAAGGAAAAATACCACTATTAGGTGTTTGTTATGGAGCCCAGTATTTAGCTCATTTTTTTGGTGGAAAAGTTGGTGCATCCAACACAAGAGAATATGGTAGAGCTAATCTTAGTAATGTAGATAAATCATGTGAGCTTTTTAACGGAATAAATAATGGCTCGCAAGTTTGGATGAGTCATAGTGATACAATTCTTGAAATGCCCGATAATTATAAAGTAGTTGCAAGCACAGAAGATGTTATAAATGCTGCTTATAAAATTGAAGGAGAAGACACTTATGCTATTCAGTTTCATCCAGAAGTGTATCATTCTACCGATGGAAAGCAATTATTAGAAAATTTCTTGGTCAATATTGCCAAAGTCAAACAAGAGTGGACACCTGATTCTTTTGTAGAAACTACAGTAAATGCAATTCGTAAAAAAGTAGGAAATGATAAGGTTGTTTTAGGTCTTTCCGGAGGAGTAGATTCTACTGTTGCTGCGGTTTTATTAGATAAAGCTATTGGCAAAAATTTGTATTGTATATTCGTTAATAACGGATTGCTTCGTAAGAATGAGTTTGAAAGTGTTTTAGATCAGTATAAACACATGGGACTTAATGTTAAAGGTGTCGATGCATCGGAAAGGTTTTTAGATAAACTAAAAGGGATTACAGATCCTGAGAAAAAACGAAAAGCTATAGGAAATGCTTTTATAGACGTTTTTGATGATGAGGCCCATTTAATTGAAAATGTAAAATGGTTAGCACAAGGTACAATTTATCCGGATGTTATAGAATCTGTTTCGGTAACCGGAGGTCCGTCTGCAACGATAAAATCACATCATAATGTTGGTGGTTTACCTGATTATATGAAACTAAAAATTGTTGAACCTTTGCGTATGATCTTTAAAGATGAAGTACGAAGAGTAGGGAAAAGTATGGGAATCGATCCCGAATTATTAGGTCGTCATCCATTTCCAGGTCCGGGATTAGGAATTAGAATTTTAGGAGATATTACAGCCGAAAAAGTTAGAATATTACAAGAAGTAGATGCAATTTTTATCAATGGATTAAGAAAATGGGACTTATATGATAATGTTTGGCAAGCAGGAGCAATGTTGCTTCCAGTAAATTCTGTTGGAGTAATGGGAGATGAACGTACTTATGAAAAAGTAGTGGCCCTTCGAGCAGTAGAATCGACAGATGGTATGACAGCCGATTGGGTAGATCTTCCATATAAGTTTTTACAGGAAACTTCTAATAAGATTATTAACGGTGTAAAAGGTGTAAATAGAGTTGTTTATGATATAAGTTCAAAACCACCTGCAACTATCGAGTGGGAGTAGCGTTTTCTAGATATAAAGAGTTTGATATAAAAATATTTCCTCCGACTTTAGTTGGAGGTTTTTTTTTCGTAGTTTTGGGTTTTAATTTCCAAAGCTAATTATATAACCTTATTTCAATGAAAAAAGTACTATTTTTTATTTTCTTCTTAATTTCTATTACTGCTTTTGCTCAGCTTAAAAAATTTGATACTTATCATGTAAAGCAAGGAGAAACTCTACAAAGTATTTCTAAAGATATTTCAGTTTCACAAGAAGTATTATTACTATTAAATCCAGATGCTAAAGAAAATTTTAATCAGGTAAAAGTTTTGGTGATACCAAATAAAGATTTTAACAAAAAAAATGATCTTATTAATTATAAAACCGAAATGGTTAGTAGTAAAGATATTATTGTTGAAGGATATGTTTACCATGAGGTAATGTCAAAAGAAACAATTTTTGGTATTACGCAAAAATACCAGGTTGAAAGTGGTGTTTTAAAGCATTATAATTCTTTTTTAATGTTTGATGGTTTGGAAGTAGGACAGACCTTAAAAATTCCATTAAATAAAAGTGAAGCTAAGCTTGAAGAAAATGGCATGAATCCATACGTAGTAAAACCTAAAGAAACCAAATATAGTATAGCAAATGAATATGGAATTAGTATAGATTCTTTAGAAACATTGAATCCTGAAATTAAAGAAGGATTACAAATAGATCATATAATTTATGTTCCAAACAAAAGAGGAAATTCTAGCGTTACTAATCAATTTGAAGTGCATACAGTAAAAAAAGAAGAAACTTTATATAGTCTAAGTAAATCTTATAATATTTCTCAAGAGCAATTGCTGTTAGCTAATCCCGGATTAGAACTGGGAGTTAAAGAAGGGATGCTTATCAAAATACCACGTATAAATTATAATAAAGAGTTGCTTTTTAGTGAAGAAATTGGAGAAAAAAGAACTTTCAGTTTAGCGATGATGCTACCATTTTTGTCAAAAAAAGATAGTTTATCATCTAAAGAGGATAGAATCCAAAATGTATCAACCGATTTTTATTTTGGTGCTTTAATTGCTCTAGACTCTCTTAAAAAACAAGGAATATCAGTTAATATACAAGTTTTTGACACAAAGAATAGTGAATCTGTTTCAAAGAAAATTAGTAGTGATAGCAGTTTAAATAATGTAGAACTTGTAATTGGACCACTATTTTTAAATAATTTAAAAGTTGTTTCCGAAAATTTAGAAAACAAAAATATGTTGATTGTATCTCCAATTTCAGGGCAAGATCATTCTTTTCTGAATAATGAAAATATTATTCAGGATGCTCCTACTAACGAGCAGCTTTCTTTTGAAATGCTACTTTATTTAAAGAAGAATTATACAAATCAAAAATTAGTTGTTATTGTTGATGATAAAGTTAAGCAAAAATCAATTTTAGATGAAATTAGTTTACTTAATTCCAATAGTAATATAACCATTTTAAAGCCAGAAAAGGGATATATTAAAAGAAGTAAATTGATAGGTGCACTTGATACTGAAAATGAAAATTGGATTTTATTAATTGGTAATGATGATGTTTTAGTTGCTGATGTAATTCATAATTTTGGAGTTTTACAAGAAGAAATAAATCTAACTTTATTTGTATTTAATAAAGGTAAAGGGTTTGATAAAATTGATAATAATCATTTATCAAGAGTTAATTTACATTATCCATCTTCTACTTATTTAGATTTTAGTTTTGTTGAAATTCAGCAATTTATTAATACTTATTCAGAAAGATTTGGTGGATTTCCTAGTCAGTTTGCTTTTAAAGGCTTTGATGTTACTTATGATGTTTTGATGCGATTATCTCAAAACAATTTACTTACTAGTCAGGGTACATCCCAAAGATTGGAAACTAAATTTAATTTTATTGAAAATACATCAGGAAATGTTATCAATCAAGGAGTTTTTATATTGAAGTATAAAGATTTACAGATAGAAGAAGTTAAATCGTTAATCCATCAGAATTAAGAAAATATTGAATTTTGGTAGGTTTATTGGCCTCTTGCTTTTTTTTTAAATTAATAGAATTAATATCAATAATAAATGACAGGATTTTTCGCAATTTTAGATGATATTGCTGCATTGATGGATGATGTAGCTATAATGTCAAAAGTAGCTGCAAAAAAGACAGCAGGTGTTTTAGGTGATGATTTGGCAGTTGGTGCTGAAAAAGCATCGAGTTTTAGAGCTTCAAGAGAATTACCTGTACTTTGGGCTATCATCAAAGGTTCTTTTTTAAACAAGTTAATTATTTTACCTTTTGCTTTTTTATTAAGTGCTTTTGCACCACAATTCATTGTGCCTATTTTACTAATAGGTGGTGTTTATCTTAGTTATGAAGGTGTTGAAAAGATTATCCACACTTTTTTTCATAAAGGTAATGATCATGATGAAATTCTGGAAATTGAAACAGAAGAAGAAATCCTTAAAGCGGAAAAAGTAAAAATCAAAAATACAATTTTAACCGATTTTATTCTGTCTATTGAAATCATTATGATCGCTTTAGGAACTGTTTCAGATCAACCATTAATGACACAAATTATGGTTGTTTCAGTGATAGCAATTTTAGCAACCATTGGTGTTTATGGTATTGTAGCTTTAATGATTCGTATGGATGATACCGGTTTTAAATTGGTTAAAATGGCAAGGAATAAGCCTAAGTTTATTAAATCAGCTTTCGTAGTTACTGGTAAAAGTCTGGTTTGGGCTTTACCAAAACTAATTCAATTATTAGCTGTAATTGGAACAATTGCAATGCTTTTAGTAGGTGGTGGTATGTATGTACATAATATACCTCAAGTACATGATTTCTTTCATGCATTTCCTATAATGTTAGCTGAACTTGTTATGGGATTAATCGTTGGATTGATTACCTATTTTGTTATAGAAATATTTAAAAAGATTAAAAATAGCATTAGTAAACAATAACCTATTATATAACTTAACCATCAATTTTCTGATAACGTAACAGTAAGTTTTCTTTTCAAAGGATTAAAATGGTAATTGCCTTACAATTTCTAATTTTCTTTTAATAAGGGTACTATCTACTTTCTTTTGATGTCTTTTTTTATTAGAAAACATATATTTGTATTTGGCTCTTGTTAATTTTATTTTATAATCATCATCATCGCCAATAATATCTACACCTGCTTTAAATGGTAGGGGTGATTTTAATATGGAAAATTGATAATTATAAGACATGTCAAATTTATGCTTACCTCCAATAGCAAACTTATAGCGATCAATAATTACTTGTGCTGGAAGAATTTCAATTTCCTTATTATGTGCTAATATTTCTACAGATATATGATCTATAATATTTCTTTCTTTATTCTTAAACATTAATTTTTTTGATAAGTTGGCAAAAACTTCACTATTCATAACAACAAGATTATCTCCTTCAATTCTAGCAATAGCATCAATAGTTCTAGCGATGATACCGTTATTTTCGTTTAACTTCGAAATGCCTCTGATTCTAAAATTAACATCACCCTCAAATGATTTTGACATTGGAAGTAAACTATCTAAAACAGGCATTAAATCCAATAAATTCTTTAGATCAATATCAGCCAGCTTAAAATCAAAGGCTGTTGATGGAAGTGAATTTTCTTTTGCTGTTAGTTTGAGCTTCGTGGCCATATTTGCATTTTTGAATCTCATTTGTAATTTTGCCAGATCTAATGTTTGATCTCTTATAGTTATTAATCCTTGTACCTTGTTGAAGGTGTAATTTTTATATAAAACCTTTGATATAGAACTATTAAATCTGAAATCAATTCTTTTTGGTATAACAAAAGCTTTAGGCTTTGAAGTTTTTGATGGTTTAGTTTCCTGCGAATCAACCACTAGTTTATCAATATCTGTATTTTTAAGTTCGGCTCCTTTATTTAAAGTTTCTATCAATTCATTAGCATCAATTAAATTGGATTTAACCGCCAATTCAGCTTTAATAATTGCTTTTTCAAAAACGGCTTTCTCTAGGTTATATATTTTTCCAGTTATTTCAAGATCAGAATTTCCCATTTTAATCTTAGCATGATTAAGCTGAAGTAAACCAGGTTTTACAGTAATTTTGGTTTGGGGCATTTTAATCATCAAAGGAAAAGTAGGCGTAAATGCGTACAATTTATTAAAAGTGATTTGCCCAGTAACTGGCCATTTCTTTTTAGCTTTTTTGTACATGTCTAAGTTGTAATTTCCATTGGTAATGGCAAAAAATTTACCATTTGCTTTTACTCCTACAGAATCAATTTGGAATTCAGAATGTAATGTGGGTACACTTTTATCTTTAACCGAAGGCTTTATATTAATCTGTGCATTTGCATTTTTAATCATCCCTTTTAGTGTATCGCTTAGATTAAAAAGTACATTGTTTAGTTTAATATTTGATGTTAATCTTACAACTTGTGATTTATCTTTCAATGGTGTAGTTCCAAATTCAAATAAGGCTTTGTCTGCTGTAACATTCATCTTATTTTTAACAGCTAATTTAATTTCGGTAAGATCAATTTTACCTCCTAAAATTTTAGAACCATCCGTTGTAAGTAATTTACTGTTATTATCTTTTGTAAAAACTGCATTAGATTGTTTAGTTTTAAAAACCAGACTGTCATTTTTATAATTAAGAAATACATCTGTCATTGAAATTTCCCCTAAAGCATAAATATTACCATAATTTTTGTTTTTAATATCTTTCGGATAAAATTCTGCATTGATATCTGTATCTAGGTTTCCTTTTATGTTTACCTCTTTTTTTAACGGAAAAATATTAGCTAAAGCTTCAAAATCTAAAGTTCCTTTTGCTTTGGCTGTGACTTTGGTGTTTTCTAAAGCATCATCAACTTTACCACTCATTTTAAGATCAATACCATCCCCTTTAATTTTAAAGTTTGGAATATTAACGGATGAAATTGTTTCCTTTGAAGGATCTAAAGAAACAGACATATCAGTTTCAATCAAATCAATTTTACCAGGCATTTTTTTATAAGCAATGCTACCATCTTTAATATTCAAATCTGCCTGTAATTTAGGAAATTTACCATTTCCATAAATTCCATTAACTTTTGCTTGTAGGGTAACAGATCCTTTTGAAGTAAAATCCTTTCTTTTTTGTAAATATTTTTCAGGCACAAGTTCAACAATGGTTTTTAAAGAAGGAACTTCTAAAGCCAAATCTAATTGTACATCAACTTCTTTCTTTTCAATATTTCTAAGCAATTGCCCATTGGCAAGAAATTCAATATCATTAATTCTAACCTTGGTTTTATCTAAGTCAATTACTTTACTTTTTCTATCTACATCGATTTTCCCGGTTATACCAAAAGATAGATCATCAATTATAGTTTCTTCCTGTTTAGAGAAAATCAAATTATCAGTATCCATAACCATATCTAAAAGGATTGTTTTCTTATTATATTTGGCATTAAGCTTTACATTAAGACCTTGTAAACTTGCAAATAAATCAGAATTTTGATCGTCATAATACAAATTACCCTTAGTAATTGTTATATTATCAAAATCAATATTTGCTTCGTAAGAACTAGGCTCTTTTTCATTGGTTATAGTATCTTTTTCTACACCTTCCTTCATAATATACCAATTGGTTTTTCCAGTTTTATCTACATAAGCATAAATATTTGGTTGATTAAATATGATATGCTTGATGTCAATTTTTTTATGGAGTAAAAATGCCCAAGGATTAATAGTTACTCTTCCTTTATCAAAGGCTATTAAAGAGTCTTGTTTAGAAAAGGGTAGATCTTGAATACTATCGTTTAACTGATTTAATATAACTCCATTTTCTAGTTCTAATGAAAAATTAGGAAATGAAGAGAAGAAAGAAAGTTCTATACTTTTTAATTGTAACTCGGCATCTAATTGCTGATTAACAGCATGAACAATTTTTGGTGTAATTTTTTCGGATGTTAAAACAAAATTCAACACAATTCCGATAACAATAAAAATTAATAGCAGTATGGATGCAATGCCAATTAGAATATATTTTAGTGATTTTTTAAGTTTGGAATTCATGATTATAATATTGGCTAAAAAAAATTTAATTTAAGAGTCTAGGTAAAATTAAGAATTTTATTATAAAACCAAAATATTACTTCCAAAACCTTAGCAATTTTTTAATCGAAAAGAATTCCTCGACGCTCTGCGTCGGGGTTCCTATAAAAATGTCATCCCCGCAGGGGATCTAAATAATAGATTTCGGTTTTTGTACCTTTAGGTCAAAATGAAACCAGCGAAATACCCCTATGGCTCTGCCTCGGGGATAGTTGGTTTCAAGAAATTTATATTAAGTTACAACCTGAATTTTAACAGCAAGATTTACCTGATGACTCTATCCGCTAAAGTCATTAGTCATCTTATGAATGAGACTAGAGATTAGTGAGGGTTTGACTATAACCATAATAAAAATTAGTCAAACCCTGACTATTTTTACTTTTAAGCTATTTTTAGTAATTTCCATAAATTTTTTAATATTTCTAGTATTCACAAGGTTTTTAAGCAAATTATTCTATAAACTTCAAACCTTTTCAAAATAAAAAAGTATTAATTTGAAAAGTTTGTGGGGAATATTCAGGATTTTAATATACTTGATTTTTATAAAATTAATGCTATGGCTACTGTGAATTTCCTTATCAAATCAAAAAATGACCTACCCATTCATCCTGTTATTAACATAATCCTTGACAAAAGAAATGGAAAGTTACCTCCAAAACTACTTAATCATGATATAAATATTCATCTAAAATTGATTGGTAAGGAAGCTAAAATCAATGTTCTTTTTACAAATAAACAAACAAGAGGAGGCAGAATCGTAATTACTAAAAAACCAAACTACGAGCATATTAAAACGCATACTGCTAGAAGGTCTTTTTGCACCAATGCATTTCTTGAAGGAATTGATTCCATAAGTATCATGGCTATTTCTGGACATAAAAAAGAAGAAAACTTTTTAAAATATATACGTGTTACCAAAGAGCAAATTGCACTAAGAATGGCTGATCATGCATTTTTTAAGGAGGCAGATTAAAACAATAAAGTATAGATGACTACAGTTGAAATTGACCAAACTTCTTTTAATATATTAAATTTATTTCATGCTACTAATAAACAGACTGTTAGATGTTTCAATTTATTATATTAATCTGGCTTTCAAATAATGAGTATCTTATCAAACTCCTTAACC